>CAIYDX010000353.1 GCA_903925005.1 uncultured Geobacteraceae bacterium | reverse complement strand
GTATCGGTTTAACCGCCGGTTCAATCTGCCAGCCATCTTCACCAGACTGGTCTACGCTGCTACGCATACCGGATGCCGTCCGGAATGGTTTTTACGACTAGCGCTCTTTTAGAACGATTCAGGTTTTATATTGTCGGCGATGTCGCCGAAGAGCCCTTCTTCCACCATCGATTCCGCCACATCTTCAAGGTTCATATTTTGGTAACAGGTAACGTCTTCGTAATGCTGGAAGGCGTAGTCGAAGTCATAACCTAGGCCGACCAGAAACGTAAACCGCTCCATGTCATAATCACTGTCAAGATGTTCGGCTATGGCGTTCAGCTCGTCGAGATTGGCATATTCGCTGATTGAAAACGGCGCTTCGTAGTCATGGATTGCGTGCTCTTCATCGTCTCCAAGAATTTCCTGCACCTGCTCCCATAGGTCAGCGGCGGGAAGATCTATCCATGCACCCTTTAAGATGCCCTCGTTGTACTTCGCCAGATTTGCCACATAAATTCTGATTTCGTTTGTCATTGGTTGTTGCCCCCTTGCTCTTTAGATTCTGGAACCCTCTCGGGCTCTCGGTGTCCGTATTCGGTTGTGCTGGTGCCGTTGCGCTTCTCTTACTCTTTGAGTTCCTTCACCCCTCGAAAAGAGCGGGGTGAAGGGAGTTAAAGAGTGAGAAGCGCGGGCACAACCGGATACAAAGGCAATGGTTTAGCCGTAGCGCCGACTGACTGACTGGACGGACGCCGGGGGGCATGACAAAGCGCAGCGTTCTTCAAGGACGAAAAGAAGAATTGGGGGAAACCTTCAGGGGGACCCGATTGTTATTTGAGGAACGAAGGAGATTGGCGTGACGCCCGGTGGCCGGGAAGGAAGGAAGGGAGAAAGCAAGGATGCTTTTAATGTTGTAAATGACTTATTATGTCATGTTGTTGTGCTAAGCTTCAAATCGTCTTTTAACTCGTTACAAGGGCTTTAATGAAGACTAATTCCCATGGATTATCAAAATGGTTTGTGCTAAGAGTAGCATGTGTTTTTAGGCGGTTAAGGGGCAGGTCTTTAGTAGATGTTTCCTATGTCACAAAATCGAAATGATATCCATGTAGATTTGCATGATCTGGCGCCATGCTTGCCGACCCATGAATGGGGGGCGGCATGACGACTACTGAGCTTCTGGCCGCATTGACACGGGAATGCCCTAACGGCGTGTCATTTGATCCGATGGCAGTGCGGCTATTGCGGCAAAAAGTCCCGTTTGAGGACTGGCAGATCGAAGACCTGAAAGTCGCGATGTTCCAATTGGGGAGCGGTCAGTGGTTTTCCCGCGAGATGATTTCGGATGATGAGTCCAGGTTGGCGTTCGATGGACAGGCGATGGAATGGCTAATGGAATACAGTTGCTTTTCGGTCGAACGGCTGTTTAGAGATTTTTGCGGTATTTTCCGCCATATTACCTCGCCGGAGGATTGTGTAGTTTTTTTGAGATATTTGGGTTTCACGGTCGCTGTTTGGGGAAAGGGAGGTTATTTTTGTTGCCAGCCCCCACTTAGTCTGGATGAAAGTTTAGCGGCAATTTCGGAAACAATTGCCGGATGGCTTGAAGAGGCGGATGGCACATTTTCCTTTCATGAAATCGAACAGTCGCTACCGAACTTAACCGATGAGGCCTTAGAGAGTATGCGCGTGCACCTCCTACCGGAAGTACATGCGGTGGAAGTCGGCGGGGTGCCCTGTTGGTGCAGTACGGAGGCGATCAACCTGCCGGATGATTTTTCGGAAAAACTGACAGATGCTGTAGATACGTTGGTTAAGCTGGAAGAGCGGGTTTCAACTGCAAATTTAGAATTTGCATTGAATTTGCTCTACCGCATCCGGTTCCGTAAGGAATACGCCCTGCCGAATAACGATAGCTTCATACGCGTTTGCGCGAAACACTACCAAGGTGGCAACAAGGTCTTTCCGAACACGAAGAAATCCTGCGCAAGAGCAAATGATTTGTCCTTGCCGGGAAAGCGTGTGCGTAGCCCGAATACACGCTTCCGTATCCTTGGCGTGCCAGTTGGCGCGGAATTGGTTTTCATAAAGGACCGCCATATCTCTTGTGTTGTATTGGATGACCACAATCAAGTGGAATGTAACGGGAAGCCGTGGTCGATTTCAGCTTTGGCAAATCATTTGTTGGATGCGTCTGCTGTAAATGGCTTTTGCTATTTTCTTTACAAAGGCGAAACATTGTGGGACCGACGCTTGCGACTGGAGCGTGAAAACCAACCGGGCGAATATCAGGCAACGGAGATGCCACCGCTCGCCGAGACGCGGGAGACGGAAATCAAAATCATTGGGTTCGAGGGCCGACTGTTATCGCCATGGACTTGGCGTTTGTTCAGGAATGCTGGCACAAATCCGCGTGTTGCGGAGTGGGTCACACGCGTCGCAAACGGAGAAAGTTTGGAGAATATTGCAAGCGAGAGTGGTCTTATGGTTTCAACTGTGAAGCAATACATTTGGAATCGTAATCGCTATTTTGACATTTGTAAAAAGAATGACATAGAGCCGGACGGCGGCGCGAATGTATAGCTATGAGTGGGACCAGCGTACTCGCGGATACCAACTGACGACGCAGACCGGAAAGTTCGTAGCAAGCGAAATCCGTCCTGTCTTCGCGGAGGAACTGGCACTCGCAGGGTTTGAAGCGCAGTTGCTGTTCGATGCAGAGGAGCGGCGTCCGCTCCTTTGGGCGAAGCAGAACGTGTATCTGTATCGCGGCGAAGAAATCGCGAAACTCAATAAAACCCGCTATGGAAAGCCGCTGGACATTGAATGGAAGGGTGCATTTCGCGAGGACGAAGGCTTGTCCGAAGGCGCGAAAACACGAAGAAAAGTGAAGCTGGTTCCGGTAGATGTCGGGGCGATGGTGGCGAAAAACCGTGACATCATGACCGCGCTGGTGGTGGACACGCTTAAGCGCATCAAGGAGATGTACGACGCCTACACGGGAAAATGCGATGCGGTCTATATTGGCTTCAGCGGCGGCAAGGACTCGGTGGTTCTACTCGACCTCTGCCACAAGGTTCTCCCGCTGGATGTACCGGTTGTTTTCAGTGACACGGACATGGAACTGCCGGATACCTACCGCGTTTGGGAAGAAGTCCAAAGTCGCTACGAAGGCCGCCCGTTTTTGAAGGTCTCCGCCATGACATCTGCATTGGAAAACTGGCAACTTTTCGGACCTCCATCGCAAGCGTTGCGTTGGTGCTGTTCCGTCCACAAGAGCACTCCCGCAATACTAGCGCTCAAGGAAAGGCTCGGAAGAAAGTCAATCAAAACGCTGGCATTTGTCGGGGTACGTGGTGAGGAGAGCCAAAGGCGTTCGGAATACGACGATGTTGGAGATGGCTTGAAAAGCCAATCACAGGTGAATGCCATGCCGATTTTGGCGTGGTCCGCGCATGAACTGTGGCTTTACATTTTTGATCATGATCTGGTTTTGAACGAAGCATACCGAAAAGGGTTGCCCCGTGTCGGATGCCTGATGTGTCCGATGTCAACCGACCGTCAGAATGATCTGATCCGGATGAATTTCCCCGAAGAGACCGCGCCGTTTGCTGACGCGGTGCGCAATGCGATTGACCGCGAGTTTTCTTCTAAGGAAGACGCGGATGCGTTTGTTTACGAAGGCGGCTGGTATGCGCGGAAAAGCGGCGTATCTTTAAAAAATGTCATTGCAGAACCTGGCGTAGAACGCAAAAGTGACCGTGTGATTTGTGAGTTCCCAATTGAAGCCGAACTGGCCTTAACGGAATGGCTCAAAGCTATTGGAAAAATTGAAGGCGCGGAGTTGTCATCCCGCATAGACGGACAGAGAGGTTTGTTAGAATGTATCTGGACAAACGGTAAAGCCGACAAGATCGCTACTAAGTGGTTGGTGTACGCCGTCCACAAGGCTATTGCTTGCTCTGGATGCAACGCATGCGAGGCGGAATGTCCTACCGGTGCGTTACGGTTGGAGAAGGACAATTTTAGCGAGAAGGTGAAGGTAGTAATTGATGAAGCAACGTGCGTCCATTGCATGAGATGCTATTCACCTAGCGATGGATGTTGGCGGTATTACTCAAAACGATACGCAGGAGCAAAGACCATGAACATCAGCGGTATCAATAAATACATGACTTTTGGACTGAAACCGGAATGGATTGAAGTTCTGGCGAACGAGGGCGCGAATTTTCGTCAGACAACTGCGCTGGGTAACCGGATGGTTCCAGCAGCCGTGACGTGGTTCCGTGAGGCGGGGTTGATTGGAGATTCAACGGCTATAACCACAACGCCGCTTTTGGAAGTTGGCAATAAACGCGGATTCAGCGACATGCTGTTTTGGCAGCTGCTGTGGTTCCGACTGGCAAATATTTCCCCGCTTGTGAAATGGTATGTCTGCAATACGGATTTTGATACAGGATATCAAATTAAGCAGATTGATGACAGTCTCGCGCAATCCGTTGGTTCGGCATCGGTGAGAAAGGGAGCGTTACAGTCGCTTTGCCAACTGGTTAAGTCTTCTCCGCTTGGCGAAGGGGACGGGGCGTTGATTGAAGCAGAAATGAAGGGCAGAACCGTTGAAAAGCTCATGCGCCGTTCGCGTTCGGTAGATCCGCTGGTAGTTCTTTACGGGCTTTATGTAATGGCGGAGAAATCTGGGCGCGATGCGTTCACGGTGCGGCAAATGATGGCGACGGAGTTCGATGGGGAAGTTGTGTCGCCTCTGGCGGCATTCGGCATCCTTCCGGATGAGTTCAAGAAGCAATGCATGGGGCTAGCGGCGTTGCATCCAGACTTCATCGCATGCAGCTTTACGCTGGGGCTGGACGAGGTTCGGTTGTTCCCTGAAACGAATAATCGTGCCGATGTGGTCAGATTGATTTTGCAGAAGTAGCCTACACCAAGGGGATTGAAATACATGGCATTCTACAAAGACTATTTCGGGATCAGACCTGATTACGCGCCGTGCATGACGCTGGCGGATATCGATAAGACACCGGAGACCTGGCTGGGATTCTATCCGCACGATTCGTTTGTGGAGATTTTGCGTGAACTGCTCAAGAATTTAGAGGGCGGGAACAAGACACTGTGGATCACGGGCGCTTATGGCACGGGCAAGAGCCACGCGTCGCTGGTTCTACAAAAACTGTTCATGGACGACGAGGCGCGTGTCCTGAAATGGCTCTCGCTGCGAAAAGCGCAGATCCCCGAACCGGTGCACAGGGGGCTGCTGGCGCGGCGCGGGGAAAATGCGCTTGTCGTTTATGATGTGAACGCCGACGGCGTGGACGCAAAGAACCAGTTCCTAATGCGCTTGCAGCGCGGCATCACGAAGGCACTAGAAGCAGGCGGACACACTATTCCGCTGAAAGGTAAGCTGGATGAAGTCATCGAGCGCATTCGGCAGGACGAGCCACATTTCTTCGCAGAGCGCGACGCGATGCAGGCACGGCTCTCGCACCTGAACGCGGGTATCAAAACGGCGGATGCGCTGGAGAATAAGTTGCGGGATGCGAATCAGGAGGCGGGGCTGGTCAGCGACGCAATGCGGGTATTGGTGGCGCGGCACATCTATCTGGATTTGAGCGCGGAGGATTTTCTGGCGTGGGTGGACGCATCCTTGAAAGCAAACGGACTTTCCAAACTGGTTTATATATGGGACGAGTTCTCGTCGTTTATGGAACGCAATCGCTCGGAGTTAAAGACATTAGAACAGTTGGCGGAGGCCGCACAGCAGGGGCGGTTCTATTTCGTGCCGGTGACGCACACGGATATTTCCTCATATGTAGCGGCAGGGTCCGAGAGCGCGAAGAAGGCTAACAACCGATTCACGTTCAAGCGGCTTGACCTGCCGAACGAGACCGCGCTGAAACTGGCGGCCGACGCTTTCGTGGTGAAACCGGAGAAAGCAACGGAGTGGACACAAGAGCGCGACGTGCTGTGGCACAGTGTGAACGGCGTGGCTGAAAACTACATGGTTGTCAACAAGGCTGGCATTGATGCAGCCGATTTTAAGGGTATCCTGCCTCTGCACCCGATGGCAGCGTTCCTGCTGAAACATCTGTCGGTGGTGATCGGAGCAAACCAACGGAGCATGTTCGAGTTCCTGAACGGCGAGGAATTCAAAGCGTTCATTGAAAAAGGTGGTTTAGATGTTTCAGGTCATCAGTTTCTGACTGTGGATCATCTGTGGCGATATTTTGTGGAACGGGATGATCTGGGAACGGGGCAAGCCGTGCAGGAAGCACGAGGCGAATATGCTCGACGCGAACAGGATTTGCAGCCGGACGAGCGACGTGTATTCAAGGCGGTATTGCTGTTTGGCTTGATCGAACAGATGCAAGGAACGGGGCATCCTCTGTTGAGCGTGACGGTGGAAAATATCCAACGCAGTTTTGAGGGCGACGGCGCGTTGCAGGGCATGGATGCAATCCTACGCAATCTGGAGCAGAAGCATTGTTTTGCTCTGGTGAACGGGCGTTGTGAACGTTTCCGTGACCGCTCGGACACAAAAGAGATTGAGGAGAAAAAAGCTGCATTGGATGTCAAGTTTGGCGACCTCGTGCTGAAAGATACCGAAGTGGAGCTGGCTAAGCAGTTGAAAGGTGTGAACTACGGCGGACGTTTTGATGTGCGCACGACTGGTATCAACGGACTTTCGGCATCAAGCATCGCAAAACGCGAGTCTTTTGGTGACAACGGGAACCGAGTGCTTGTGCAGTTCATTCTGGCACGGGACGAACAGGAACAATTGCGCATCCCCGAGAAGGTAAAAGAGTTGGCAAAACAGTTCAAAGACCACCGGATGCTGTTCGTAACGCTACCGGGTGTCAGTTTCTGCCGCGACAACGCGAAGGCGTGGGATGAGTTCACGGAAAATAGCGCCCGTCTCGCATTGGCAAGTGATAGCGCGAGTAAGAAGGTGTTCGAGACGCAGGTCAGTGGTGCCAAAGCGGCGTGGTATTTGTCACAGTCTATAATTCTTCATCAGAAACAGATGATGCAGTTCTGACATGATCGTCACCTAAGATCTCGGTTCCTC
>CAIYDX010000352.1 GCA_903925005.1 uncultured Geobacteraceae bacterium | reverse complement strand
GACGGAGTCGAATTCATCAAGGAGGATGGTGATCTCAAGATTGCCATCAAGGGCACCAGTGACACACTTACCATCCAGAACTGGTTCATCAGCAATAACTACCGTATCGAGCAGTTTAAGTTTGCGGACGGCACGGTCAAAACAATTGATGACATTGAGTCTGCCGGCTATGTACTTCGTGGCGGCGACGGCAACGACAGCTTGTCCGGTTCATCTGGCACGGACATCATGTACGGCGGTGCCGGCAATGATACCCTGTATGGCAACGCCGGTAACGACGTTCTCGACGGCGGTAGCGGCAACGACAGCCTAAATGGCGGCGTTGGCAACGACACCTATGTCTTTGGTATCGGCGGCGGTCAGGACACTATCTATGACAACGACACCTCTGCCAATCAAGTGGACACAGCAAATTTCGGCACAGGCATCGCTAACGAACAAATCTGGTTCAGCCATGTCGGAAATGATTTGGAAGCCAGTATCATTGGAACCGCTGACAAGCTGACGATCCAAAACTGGTATTCGGGTTCCGCCTATCACGTCGAACAATTCAAAACCTCAGACGGCAAGACGCTGCTGGACAGTCAGGTCGAGAGCCTTGTTCAGGCTATGGCGGCCTTTACTCCACCTGCTTCCGGTCAGACGACGTTGCCGCAGAACTATCAGACAACACTTGCCCCGGTTCTTGCGGCTAACTGGCATTGATTTCAAGGCGCTTTTAACAGGCACCTTACCACTCCCAACCCTTTATGCCCCGAGGGTACTCCTACCAAAAGTAGGCGCTTCCAAGCGAAATAGGAGGGGGTTAAGGGTGGTCGCCTTTTATCGATTCGACCAAATAAATAAGCCGGAATTATCGCCAACAGGAAGCCAAAAAACATGATCCACGAAGATGCTTCAAAAACAATTGATACAGGGTTGGCGTGCCTGCTGACACTGGCGGGGTTTCATTCGATTGCCGCCGATGAAGCCGAACTGCGGCACCAGTTTGGTCAGAGCCTGTTTACCACCCAGACTCTTTTGCTGGCCGCCAAATCCCTGGACATGACCGCCAAAGTTGTCAAGCAAGACCCCGCGCGCCTGGACCGGGCTCCCTTGCCTGCCGTGGCAATAGATCGCGAAGGGCGGTATTTCATCGTGGCCAAGGTTGATGCGGGGGGGGCAGCCCCTGCCTGCGTCGCACCGGGCACCGCCAGAATTCTCATTCAGCGTCCGGGAGAACCTCCATCGATACTGAAGCTTGAAGACTTTCTCGCGCAGTGGTCGGGGGAGATGATCTTCTTCACCAGCAAGGCCAACTATGCCGGTGAGGTTGCCACCTTCGATTTCACTTGGTTCATTCCGGCCATCGTGAAATACCGGAAGCTCTTGCGTGAAGTACTGCTGATTTCCTTGGTACTGCAGATCATCGGCCTGGCAACGCCGATGTTCTTCCAGGTGGTGATGGACAAGGTACTGGTCAATCACGCCATGAAGACCCTGAACGTGATCGCCGTTGGCCTCATCTGCGCAACATTGTTCGAAAACGTGCTGACCGGCATCCGCACCTACGTCTTCTCACACACCAGCAGCAAGATCGACGTGGAGCTGGGCGCGCGGCTGTTCAAGCATCTGCTCAATCTGCCCATCAGCTATTTTCAGGCCAGACGGGTAGTGGATTCGGTCGCCCGCATCCGTGAATTGGAGAACATCCGCTCTTTTCTTACCGGCAACGCCATGACCCTGGTGCTGGATGTGATGTTCTCCTTCGTGTTTCTCGGTGTGATGCTCTGGTACAGCCTATGGCTTACCTTGATAGTGGTCGTGTCGATTCCGCTCTACATTGTGCTCTCATTGGTATTTACACCCATCCTGCGCGCACGTCTGAACGACAAATTCAACAAGAGCGCCGAAAATCAGTCCTTCCTGGTCGAAACCCTGAGCGGCATCGACACCGTCAAGGCGATGGCTGTTGAGCCGCGTTGGCAGCAAAAGTGGGAAAAACAACTCGCCGCTTACGTCTCGGCGGGGCTGTCAACGACCAACATCGGTATGGTGGCCAGCGGTGGCGTAACCTTGGTGAGCAAGCTCGTAACCGCCGCCATCATGTGGCTGGGCGCCACCCTGGTCGTGGACGGCAAGATGACTGTGGGCGAACTGGTGGCCTTCAACATGCTCTCCGGACAGGTGGCTTCACCGATCCTGCGGCTGGCGCAACTGTGGAACGATTTCCAGCAGGTTGGTATTTCCATGAGCCGCCTGGGAGATATCCTCAATGCCCGCACCGAGGTCGTGGGGCAAAAGACCCGCATTCCTCGCGTTGCCGGAGCCATTGAGTTCGACCAGGTTTCGTTTCGTTACCGTCCGGATGCCCCGGATGTGATTCGGTCGGTCAATCTCAAAATCCACCCCGGTGAAGTGATCGGCATCGTCGGGCGCTCGGGGTCGGGCAAAAGCACCCTGACCAAATTGGTGCAGCGCCTCTATGTGCCGGATCGGGGACGCGTCATGGTGGACGGCCAGGACATAGCCATCATCGATACCACGTCGCTCCGCCATCAAATGGGTGTGGTCCTGCAAGAAAACATGCTCTTTACCCGTTCGATCCGTGACAACATCGCCTTGTCCAATCCGGCCTTGTCGATTGAAGCTATCATCGAAGCGGCCAAACTGGCCGGCGCGCATGAATTCATTTGCGAACTTCCCGAAGGCTACGACACCCTGGTGGGTGAACATGGCACCGGGCTGTCCGGCGGACAGCGACAACGCATCGCGATAGCACGGGCATTGATCAGCAACCCGCGCATCCTGATTTTTGATGAGGCAACCAGCGCGCTGGACTATGAATCGGAGAAAATCATTCAGGACAATATGCGCCGCATTTGCGCGGACCGCACGGTGCTTATCATCGCCCACCGATTGTCGGCCGTGCGCGAAGCGAACCGTATCGTGGTTATGGAGCGCGGGCAGATTGCCGAGATCGGCAGCCATGATGAGTTGCTGCAAAACCAACAAGGCATCTATTCCCACCTGTACAATCTGCAATCGGGAGGTCAGACGATGACACCGCAACCCTTCATGCCGCCGGTAACATCCTTGACCGAGGCGTACGCATGAGTTTGCGATATCGCCTGGCGGCCCATTGGGATTTGATCGGACACTATCGTGCGGTTTTCGGCCATTTTTGGAAACGGCGTGACACCTTGGGTGGCGGAATTTTCAATGAGCAAGAGGCGGAGTTTTTGCCGGCCGCGTTGTCCTTGCAGGAAAAACCGGTCTCATCCACCGCCCGCTTGACGGGCAGACTTCTGATGTTACTTGTCTGCCTTACGCTGCTCTGGTCGATTATCGGCAAGATCGACATCATCGTCAATGCCACGGGCAAGATCATTCCCAGCGACCGCACCAAAACAATAGCTTCAATCGATGTGGCCAGCGTTAAGGCGCTCCACGTTCTGGAAGGGCAGGCGGTCAAGGCTGGAGATGTTTTGATTGAACTGGATGCATCAGCTTTTAACGCGGATCATGATAAAGCGGCGGGTGACCAAATGGAAGCAACCCTGCAAATGGCCAGGTCCCGCGCATTGATAGCGGCGGTGAACAACTTGAAACCACCGCTGTTGTCTGGAATACCGGGCATTCCGGCAGTCAAAATTAAAGCGCAACAGATGCATCTGGAGGGGCAGTACCAGGACTTTTGGGCCAAGCTGCGGCATATAGAGGAAGAAATTAGCAAATGCGAGTCGGCTTTGCCCCTGGCAACCCAGCGGGCGCGTGATTTTCAAGATCTGGCGAAAAATAACGATGTCTCTCAACACGCATACCTTGAAAAAGAGCAGGCCAGGATTGACCTGGCAGGACAGTTGGCTGCCGCCCGCAGCCAGCGCGCCGCCCTGATCGAGGAAACCAAGAAAAACGCCTATGACGCTTTAACCGAAGGTGGAAAGATTGCGGCGGAATCACAGCAGGATGCTTTGCGCTCCGGCTCTCACAGCCGTTTGTTGAAGCTGACGGCGCCGGTGGATGGCACGGTGCAGCAATTGACCGTGCATACCGTCGGGGGGGTAGTGCCCGCTGCTCAGCCTTTGATGTCTATTGTGCCAAAACAGAAACAGGTTGAGGTCGAAGCTTTCATGGAGAACAAGGATGTCGGCTTCGTCGTGGAAGGTCAATCGGCCGAGGTCAAGATCGATGCCTTTGAATACACCAAATACGGGACAATACCAGGAAAGGTCACTCACGTATCACGTGATGCGATTCAGGATGAGAAGAAGGGGTTGATTTATTCGGTCAAAGTTGTGCTGGATAAGTCTTCGATTGCCGTTGAAGGACGCAACATGCCGTTGACTGCCGGAATGTCCGTCAGTGTGGAAATCAAAACCGGAACGCGGCGGGTGATTGAATATGTCTTGAGTCCGCTCTTGCAGCACCGAAGGGAAAGCCTGAATGAGCGGTAAGGTACCCAGGTTCTTTGCGCCAACTGCGTATGTAACAGGACTGCTATTGATTATGTCGGCGTGGCCAACAGCAGTATTGGCATTCGACCCTTTGTTCACAGAGCCCGGTATGATCGAAACAGGCAAACCCTTGCCGGGAGATGCCGACACAACCAATTGTCCGGCTAAAAAGGATTTTACCACACCACTGGCGCTGGGTGAGGCTGTGGATCTGGGACTGTGCAATAACCCGCAAATAAGGGGCGCTTGGGCGAAAATCAAAATCCAGGCTGGAGCCGTCGGCGAAGCGCATGCCGCATTCTTTCCGACCTTGGCTGGATCGATCGGCAAAATTAAGGACAAAATCATTTATCCCGGTTCGGGGGTTCCAGGATCGTCAGTCGATAGTTGGACTGTCAACGGGGTCTTGAATTGGCGAATATTGGATTTTGGTGGGCGCGGAGCCGGGCGTTTGGCGGCGAACAGTCTGCTGGCGGCTGCGTTGTCAAATCACGACTACATAATTCAAAAAAGCCTCGCGGATCTCATCCAGGCTTATTTTGATGCGCAAACGGCCAAAGCGGCCCTGAAGGCCAAAGCACAAAATGAAGAAATCGCGCAACGTACGCTGGAAGTAGCCCAGCGGCGCGAAGCTAAAGGGGCTGCTGCCAGGAGCGATACACTGCAGGCAGCTACGGCCCTAGCTAAAGCATCTCTGGAAAAGAACCGCGCCAAAGCGGCTTTCCATAAAGCCGTATCGGTACTGGTCTATTCCTTGGGGGTGCCGAGCCATACTAAAATTGTACTCCCTGAGGATCTCGGCGAAATAACCGGTAAGGAGATAGACGATATGGGCGCATTTATGGAGGATGCCCAAAAGAATCATCCCGCCATTCAAGCAAGCAGGGATCAGCTGGAGGCTGCCCGGCACCAGGTTGATGTGGCCCAGTCCGAAAGTTTGCCGACCCTCGATTTCGCGGCCAACTACTATCAAAACGGCCGTCCGGGGCAATCCTTAACCGTCTCCCGAACAGATGAGACCACCGTAGGAGTGACGCTCAATATTCCGATCTTCGACGGTTTTTCCAGGATTTACAAGATTCGAGGAGCAAAAGCGCAAGTAGAGCAGAAGGAAGCCGAACTTCGAGACGTAGAACATCAGACCCTGATGGAACTCGTTAAAACGCATGCGGATGCAACCTCTGCTCTGGAAAACCATCAGGCATCGGATGCCCTGCTCAAAGCCGCACAAGAATCGCTGGCGGTATCGCAGCGTAAATACGAAAAAGGGGCGGCGGACATCCTGGAAATGCTCAACACCCAGGCGGCGCTGGCCGATGCCCGGATGGAACATATTCGCTGCCAAGCTGACTGGAACTCGGCCCGGTTAAGACTCCTTGCCAGTGCCGGTAAGATGGGACGGGCTGCGGTTGATAAGTGATTCGGAGTCGATTGTTTGGAAATTTGTAAATAACGACAAACTTGAAGGCGATTTGACTCAGGAACCGTAAGCTTTTGAATACGCTTGAATTTATGCCCCACCATCGGCGTTTAAGTTGCCCCGTCTATCCATTCATAACTTGCCGATATTAAGTTGCTGGGTGAGGCAAGCCGGACGCCGATTCCGGGTCAAGCTTCGAAACCGATTCTCAAAGAGCAATCTTTCGCAAAACTTTCGCAGGTAGGGCTGGACTCAAACTGAAATCGATGTATCTATTTGGACGGATACCACAAGGAAATCAGTTTCAGTTGATTGATATTATTATGTTATTTTATTATTGAATGGAAACAGAATATTTGTTCCGCCTGATTCGAATCCCGTTTCCCGCTCCATTGTAACTACTGGGGATCCTAACGGATTTCCTTTTTTTTGCCTCGGCTTTCACCAAGACTTTTACTAAGAAAGACTTGGTGAAAGCCGAGGCTCTTTTTTTATGTAGTTACGACACAATTAAATCGCCGCAAATTTCGGGCGATTTCGATTTTTAGGGTGGAAAGCGAGGCTGGAAGAGGGTTAACAGAGAAAAGGCCCTGCGCTAGTTTGGTCGGGCCCTATTGGAATTAACCATCTATTAAGGTTCCCAAATATATGATTGTTCATCGGCATTTACAGCTTCGACAAAAACCTTAAGATAGTCATCCCAGTAAACCATTGGCAGTAGTGGTTCGTCGATAAAGTGATCAAGCATGTCGCCCAACGTATTTAAATCATCAAGATATTCCTGCGGGGATCTAAGCGAATCGAGATATTTTTGGGTTGTAACTAAATCCGTGTGACCCAAAAGTTTTTGTGCCATCGTTGTCGGAACCTTTTGGTCAACCAACATTGATGCAAAAGTGTGCCGGAGGCCATGAAACACGGCACTTAGACTGCTATCAACTTCCACCTCTGGCAATGGTGGTTCCCCGACCGCCAGCCGGCGTGCATTTTCTTTTACGCGGCGGACGACGGCACGTTTGTCTGTGCGCGTTCGCAGACCTGCTTCGTCAAGCACATTCCACCAACTTTCCCGAAGTGAAGACCACTGGAACTTGCCTGCAATGCGAGGTTCAGGGTTGTAAAAAACCCATGGAATATTTGGGCGTCGAACCGTTAGACGTTCATTAAGAATTTTTTTGATAGGACCAGAGAGGGGCAAAATATGTTCAGGTGCCCCAGGGCGTTTTGGCGGCGTTCTGACTTCATTTCTGGCGTAATCGACGTGATCCCAGCGAAGGCCAAAAATACGGGATTCACGCAGGCCGGAGGCTACTGCAAATCGGATAACCTCATATAACAGTGGGTAGCGTCGTTGTGCGACATTAAGAATGGCATGAAGTTGAACTCTGGTAAACGCACGCCGTGTCCGCTGCTCTTCTGGCAGTTTTTTCAAGTCGGCACGAAGTGTAACCAAATCATCACGACTATACAGTTTATGTGCCGCCGCATGCGCCATCGAATGCAGTATGTATGCACGGTGACAATTTTTGGTACGAGGGCCACAGGTCTGCCGATTACGGTATTCAGTCAGCGTCCGTAAGCTTATATCACGGACCAGCAAATGCCCGGCGTGCCGCGCAAATGCTTCTATCACCAGCTTGCGCTCATGCACCCCTTTTAGATGTGCAATGGCTGTATAATAGCCAATGGCAGGATCATCGAGGAAATGCCGGTAGGTCATTTTCTGCGCTGAAATTTGACCCATGATGACACCGGCAACTGGGTGTTGGCGGGCCTTAACTTCGCGTTTTCGGCGGTCAAGCAACGCAGTTGCAACGGCAACATCTGGGCAATGCGTTGACTCCCTTATTTGCTTGCCGAACTCGTCGGTAAAACGAATCCATAATGCCGTCGAATCCGCACGCAGAAACACTCCTGACGGCAGTTTTTTTGGTCTTCCCATAGCCTCTCCTGACTGTAAATAACGCAGTAATTAGCACATTATTAGCACGGTACGGAAAGGATGGTATCTTAAAAATGTTGTGTTGTCAATGAGTTGTGAAGCTTGGAAGGGGTGTGGCGGGGAATCTCCTAAGTCTGGTGCGTCTGCCAATTCCGCCACTCTCGCATACGTCATGAACCATGAAACGATTGATCATGGCCGCTGTTTACCTTGATAATAGGATTTATAAAGATAGGTTAAAAACATGGATAGGTCAAGAAATTATTGAATTATGCGTGGTATGCATCTCTGTATTGTTACCCGCCGGCCAACTTTACCTTGAACCCGTGAGCTTGTAATTCCGCTGCCAGAGTATCCCGATGATCGCCCTGGATCTCGATGATGCCGTCTTTGACGGTGCCGCCGCAGCCGCATTTTTTCTTGAGGGCTCCGGCCAGTTCTTTTATTTCGGATGCGGAAAGCGGGACGCCGCTGATGACAATGACGGTGCCGCCGCCACGCCCCTTGACTTCACGTCGCAAGCGGACGATGCCGTCACTTGGCGGAGCAGCCGGTTTACTCCCGGTGTTTTTCTGCTTTATCCGTCCTGTTTCAGAAGAATAGACAGGTATGCTGTCGGACCAGTTTGTCATTTTCCCCAATCCCTTGCATATCTGAAATCGCGGTCGATCGTACGGTTTGAAACCTTGGCAATGACCGGAAGACGGCGCTTGAAATGGGAGTTCTGAATTTTTGTGTAGATAGAGTCGATGAAACTCTCTTCAAAGCCGGCGGCAACCAGCTCCGCCCTGGTCAGGCGCTGATCCACCATGCGATACAGAAGCTCGTCAACCTGACTGTACGAGAAGCCCAGCTCTTCTTCATCCGTTTGGCCGGCCCAGAGATCGGCGGAAGGTTGTTTCTCGATAACTTCAATCGGCACACCCATTGCTCTGGAGAGCTGCCAAACCTGGCTTTTGTAAATGTCGCCGATCGGATTCAGGGCTGAAGCCATATCGCCGTAAAGTGTGCCGTATCCGAGCAGCAGTTCCGTTTTGTTGCTGGTACCGAGTACCAGAGCCCGCAGCAGTGCCGAGTGGTCGAAAAGGATGGTCATCCGTTCGCGGGCCATTTTGTTGCCGCGTCGCATGTTGTCGGCATCGGGGAACATGTCGAAATAGGCGTCCACCATCGCGGTGATCGGCACCATCGAAAAGTTTATGCCGCATGCAGTCGCAACCAGGCGGGCATGAGCTTCGCTTTCAGGATTGCTTGTTTTGTAAGGCATGCAGATGGCATGGACATTCTTAGGACCTAGCGCTTCGGCGGCGATGAAAGCCACCAGCGCCGAATCGATGCCACCCGAGAGTCCCAGCACGACATTGCCGACGCCTACTTTACGGACTTCATCCCGTACAAAGCCGACCAGCAGTTTTTTCAGCAGTTCAGTGTTGGCGTGTAAACCGGCCATTATAATCCTCTTTCGTGCGCGATGCGCTGAAGTTCCTGCATCGTTACAAACAGATTTTCGTCACGCATCATCGGCGAAAAGATTCGTTCCCGGCGCAGAGCCCCTTCATCGACCCTGGCGGTGACGAAATCTTCCTCAAGAAGAGCGCCGCGCACGATCGATTCGCCCGATGGTGCGATATATTCCGACCCCCCCCAGAAGTTGACGCCATCCTCGAAGCCGACCCGGTTGCTGTAGAGCACCCGGCAGTTGAGAAACATCGCGGTGGTTGAAACCAGTTTCTGCCAGGCCGAGGCCGATCCAAGAGAATCCTCTTCAATGCCGCGAGCGGGACTGCTTGAAAGACAGATCAGCGTCGTTGCGCGATCCATCACGAGAATATAGGAAGCTGACAGGTGCCACATGTCTTCGCAGATCAGCATGCCGAACCGGCCTAATTTTGTATCGAAGGCGCGGAACGAACCGCCGCGTGCCAGATAGCGCTGCTCGTCAAACAGGCCGTAGGTCGGAAGATATACCTTGCGGTGCAGGTGACGGATGGCGCCGTCTTCGAGGTACAGCGCCGAGTTGAAAAAATGGTAGTCATCGCTCTCTTCGACAAAGCCGATGGCGATTGATATCCCTCGGGAAAGTTCGATCAGACGTTTGATTTCGAGAGAATCGGTTCGCAGCGCCACTTCCGGTACTAGGTCTTTCAGGAAATAGCCGGAGATTGCCAGCTCAGGAAAAACTATCAGGTCGGCTCCGGCTCCCCTGGCTTTTTCGATCTGCTCTTCTATAATCGACAGGTTATCGGCAACGCAGCCGAGTTTCGGTTTTATTTGCGCCAGAACAGCGGTGAAATCCATGGTAACTCCTTATCTAATACGCCAGATCGAAGGCGTTTTTTATCTGCTCGACGGCGTGCTGGCCGTCAGTATGCAACAGAATGGCAATGACGTCAAACCTTGCATTGGTATCATGCAGCCGGTTTTTAGAGAGCCAGGTCAGCGCCGCCTTGGAAATCTGGCGCTGTTTGAACGGGGTCACCGCCAGTTGCGGCACCCCGTAGGAGAGATCCCGCCTGGCCTTGACTTCGATAAAAACGAGGCTTTTGTCCTCAGGGTCTCGGGCAATAATATCAACTTCGCCCCCCTTGCAGCGGAAGTTGCGCTCCAGAATCCGGTAGCTGCGGGAGGTGAGGAACTGTGACGCGATCTCCTCGCCGAGCTGACCGGTGCCTTTGTTGCTGCCGATTGCAGGTGGCGCCTCGGCGTTATTCCCGCTGAACAGCTTCACGGCTGTTTATTCAGGAAATCGCCAGCATCAAAACAGCCGTTTCCGTTCAGTCCACGAATGCGATAATACTTGCCAAGCTCCTCCTCAAAGCGCACCCGATCAAGGGGATGGACATCAATGCCGTCGCCGCTGCTCCCTGATTCGGTGAAAAAACGCTCCGGTAGCATGTCGTCGGTGCGCGTAAAACCGTTGACGCAGTTGTAGAAACGCTCAGTAAGGACAATGCGACGGCCGATTTCCTTCAGGCGCTGCGGTGAATACTGGATTCCGGTTACGGCGGTCAACAGCTCGGCGTACTCTTCCAGACTGGCGCCGAAGAAGGCAAACTTGCAGGCAATCAATGAATCAACAGCCGCGTTGGTGTCCTCGGCAATACTGATGATGCGGGCCTTGCCGGAAAATGAAAAGCGGTCGGTCGGCACCGGTTTGCGCAAAATCTCGTGCGAGATCGGATAAGCGCGCAGATGACACCCCCCCCGGTTGCTGGTGCAGTAGGCAAGGGCCATGCCGTACGCGCCGCGCGGGTCGTACGCAGGCAGTTCCAAAGATTTGACGCTCATCGAGAGTTCGGGATGACCCAGCTCTTCCGACAGGCGGCAGGAACCGAGCGAGAGTAGTTTGCCGTCTCCCCGGCAGAGGGCGATGTCGTTCAGCAGTCCGGGTATTTCCCCGGCGGTCGGAAACGCGCCTCGGATTTCCCCCCAGGCCGAAAGTGACGCGGCCGCCGTGATGGTGTCCATCCCCAACTCGTTGCAGAGGTCGTTCGCCGTGATAATCGCATGCAGTGCCGTGACATTGTTAAGCGCTCCGAAGTGCGATACGGTCTCATATTCCGGAAGAGGTTTGCCGTTTTTCGACGATTTCTTACATTGGATCGGACAGCCGTAACAGCCGTCTTTCTTGGCTCCGCAGGCATCTTTGATGGTCGGGGCGGAATAATTGGCGGAATGTTCGAACCAGGTTTTGCGGAAATTTTCGGTCGGGGCCATGCGGCGCTGCGCCATCAGGTCGACCAGAACCGGGGTGCCGAATTCGGAAATGCCGAGCGGACCGAAGATAACCGGGGAAGCCTTGAACAGACGCATGACATCCTGGCGGGCTTTTTCAAACAGCGCCGGATCGGCGATAGTCGGTTTCAGGTCTCCGTTCACCGTTACCGCCTTGAGGTTTTTGCTCCCCATGACCGCGCCCAGACCGCCGCGGCCGACCGAATTTCCTTCCCCCATCATGATGTTTGCGAACAGGACGCCGTTTTCTCCAGCCGGACCGATAGCGGCCACGCTCCCTCGCTCTTTGAGCGCGGCCACGGTTGTCGGGATATCGCATCCCCAGAGCGGGGCGGCAGAAGTTATTTCAACTCTGTCGGGAGTTATGGTCAGTATGACCGGCGCGGGACTTTTTCCGGTGATGAACAGCGCATCAACTCCGGTGGCCTTCAGCCGCCAGGCAAAGCGTCCTCCGGCAGAACAGTCGTAGATCGTGCCGGTCAGCGGCGAACGAGAAACAACGGAAAGACGGGCCGAAGTCGGAGACGGTGTGCCGCATAACGGCCCGACGGCGAAGATCAGCGGCAGCGCGGGATCGAACGGGTCCAGTTGATAGTAGTCGCGCATCAGGCGCACACCCAGACCGCGACCGCCGAGATACTCTTCCAGCAACTGGCGGGGGATCTCTTCAACATGTGAGTCGCCGGTCGTCAGGTCAACCTTGAGTATTTTGCCGTGCCATCCGTTCATAGTCGCGCACCGAAGCCCGCAGCAACCAGTGCAGGTAGTTCATGCGGTGTCTGCGCAAAAACATCCGCCCCGGTCAGCTCTTCCGTGCGTCCATACCCCCATGTACAGGCAATTGTTGCGATATTCGCCCGTTGTCCGGCCTGAATGTCATTAATACTGTCACCGACCATAACGCACTCGTGCGGAGCAACCGCTAGCTTTTCGGCCACCTTCAGCAAGGGGATTGGGGACGGTTTGCCTTCCGGATAGGTGTTACCGCCGCATATGCTTTCAAACAGGTCATGGATTCCGAGCGCCTGAAGTATCAGCCTGCTCAGCTCCTCATGCTTGTTTGAAACAACCGCCATCTTGATGCCGCGAGCTGCAAGCTCATGGAGCATTTCCACTGTTCCGGGGTACAGGCGGCTTTTATCGGCAATATGTTGCTTGTTGAACTTCAGAAACAGACCAAGAGCGCGCTCAATATCGCTGCCGGTGACGTCAGGCAGAACCTGCTCTATCAGATTTCGCGCCCCTTTGCCGACTTTCAGGCGTACGGCATCCTCTGTCAGCGGCGGAAGGGAAAAGGCGTTCCTGATATGATTGACGGCATCGGTAAGGTCTTTCAGGGAGTCAACCAGGGTGCCGTCCAGGTCGAAGAGAGCAGCCCTGATAATCATGCCGCTGCTGACTTCGCGGGCGATTTTTGCGGTGCGTCCGCTTTGGGAAGAACAATCACCGGCGGTGTCGCGGCCCGGTAGAGGAGGAAGGTCTTGCCAAGGATCTGGGCAACATCGGCCTGGCAGGCTTCGGCCAAGGTATCGGAAGCTTCATGCTTGTCGAGCATGCAACTCTCAAGGAGCTTTACCTTGATCAGTTCGTGATGGTCGAGTGCCGCGTTTGCTTCCGCAATCAGAGCCTCTTCAATCTCTTTTTTGCCGATCTGGATAAGGGGTTTCAGCTTGTGCCCGAGGGCCCGCAGGTGTCGTTTCTGTTTTCCGGTCAACATAGGTTCGTAAGCTCCTGGTGATGCAAGGTATAATCTAATTCAAAGCTATATCATATTGGACGAGTCGCTGGCAAATCACAATTCCAATAGGTGTGTATCGATAATAAGCCGCTCCAGTTCGTCCGCTGTTGAAACCGCAGGATAACAGGTGCCCGGAACGCAGAGGGAGAGGGTAGCGGGAGTTGGACGGTTTTCGCACCGGACAATCAGGTTCTTGATTGCATGCTTATGAAGAGCTGAGTTGAGGGCCATTGCTTGAGGAGTGCCGATTTCTCCGGCAAATGTGGCAATTACCGGCTCAGAGTCCAATAGCGCGAGAACCTGAAGAGCGCCCAAATGCCCTAACGGATTATGCATAATGTCGCCGAGAATTCCGTTAAGTGCCTCACGGGCCGTTTCAAGCAGCTCCGGTTTGTCGTCGATCCACGCCAGTCGATAAAGCAGATGGGCGGTGCGGGCAAGAGCTGATGGCGTCACCCCGTCGTGGTCCGATGATACACGGGTCGGCATCTGCTCGGCGTCATGGCCGGTCAACGTGAATTCGCCGGAGTCCGGATCGCGGAAGAGGCGCAGCAGATCTCCGGCAATTGTTCGCGCCTCATTCAGCCAGGTCCGGTCGAGGGTCGCTTCGTACAGATCAAGAAGCCCCTCGGTCAAAAAAGCATAATCCTCCAGGAAAGCCGGGATATCCGATGCTCCGTGCAGATAACTGCGCAGCAGCCTGCCGTCGGCGCGGCGGAGGGGGCCGAGGATGAATGAAGCTGCACGGACAGCACTTCCGATATATTCGGGCTTGTTACAGACAATACCGGCAGTGGCGAGTGCTGAAATCATCAGGCCGTTCCAGGAGGTGATGATTTTGTCGTCACGGAGCGGGCGGATGCGCTGCTTGCGTCGTTCCAGAAGTGCCGCGCGGCATCGTTCCAATAGCTTGCCGGTCTCTTCAAAATTTAATCCGTGGCGGAGGCAAAATTCATCAAGAGCAGCCGGAGCGGTTAGGATGGTCTGCCCTTCGAAGTTTCCATCAGCGGTCACCTCATGGAAACGGCAGAACAGTTCGGCATCCGGGCCGAGGCAGGAGTCGATTTCGCTCTTATCCCAGACGTAAAATTTACCTTCGACCCCTTCGGAATCGGCATCGAGAGCCGAACAGAAGGCGCCTTCCGTCGATAACAGTTCCTGCTCGACGAAGACAAGGATCTCTTCGGATATGGTGCGATATTGTAAATCGCCGGTAGTTTTATATGCTTCAATTGTGACGTAGGCCAGCATCGCCTGATCATAAAGCATCTTTTCGAAGTGCGGAGCCAGCCAAATTCGATCAACCGAATAGCGGTGCAGACCGCCGCCGAGTTGGTCCCAAATGCCGCCGGCTCTCATCTTTCTCAGGGTATGGAGCGCCATTTCGCATGCCGTTGAACCTTGCCCGATCAGCCAGCTTAGATAAATCGGCATCGGAAATTTGGGCGCGCTGCCGAAACCGCCGTTCTTTGGATCATAGATCCTCTTCAAGGTTTGCAGCGATTTTTCGGCAGCGGCGGCGATATCCGGGGCACATTCATTTCCCGCCTGTTTCCGCGCCCCTTCCAGCGCCTCCATGATCCCACGACAATTATTCTCGATTTTGTCAGGGTGCTGTCGCCAGAGCGTGGCGATATTGGCGAGCAGCTCCATCAGGCCGCTCATGCCGTTTCGTCCCCGTTTCGGGAGATAGGTAATTGCCATGAACGGGCGCTTGTCCGGGGTCATGAAAATATTTAGCGGCCAGCCGCCGCTGCCGGTCAATGTCTGCGCAACGGCCATATAAAAATCGTCGATGTCGGGGCGTTCCTCTCGATCGACCTTGATGCAGACGAAATGCTGGCTCAGCAGCGCGGCGACCTCGGTATCCTCGAACGATTCATGGGCCATGACATGGCACCAGTGACAAGTGGCGTAGCCTATGGAAAGCAGGATCGGCAGGTTCTCGCTGTGGGCTCTGTCGAAGGCGGCAGCGCCCCATTCATACCATTTAACCGGATTTTCGGCGTGCTGCAGCAGGTAGGGGGAACGGGCAAAGATCAGGCGGTTGAAACGTTCGCCGCCGTCGGCGGGGAGGATGGTCTTGTCGATCGCCATCAGGGAGGCGACGTAGGCTGCGGTATCGAGAGAGGAGTTCATTTTGATTTCCTATTATTTCCATTTCGATTCTTCCGGCACTTCTCCGCTCTATATTGAATTGGGCAAGTCGTTAAGTCAGCCATGCTTCCACAGGTTCAGACAGGAATTCGTCAATCGATATACCCTGACCACCAATCAGTAATTTCTTTTGCGGATTGAAAGCGCGGGCGAAGGCATCCATACCGGGCAGAGAGTCCTTGCACCGGCTGCTCTTTACTTCAAGGGCGACCACCATCCCGCCTCGCCGCAATACAAAATCTACCTCAAGACTTCCCTCTCTCCAGTAAAAACACTCCATATCCGTGCCGACAATACCGTTCATAATATGCGCGCCTACGGCGGACTCCACCATTCGCCCCCACCAGTCGCGCTGATCCAGTGCGGTCGGCAGATCTAAGGGTGACTGAGCTGAAAGCAGGGCGGTATTGAGCACCTGGAGTTTCGGGCTTGATGCGCGACTTCGTACAGATTGTCCGGCGTACTTTTGCAAGCCTGCCATCATTCCCGCCCCTTCGAGGAGATCAAGGTAGTGGGCTAACGTGGTCGTGTTACCCACATCCTGCAACTGCCCTACCATCTTTTGGTACGAGAGCACCTGTCCGGAATAGTCACATCCAAGCTTGAACAGGCGGCGCAGGAGCGCAGGCTTGTCAACCCGTGTCATCATCAAAATGTCACGCGATATGGTTGATTCAATGAGTGAGTCGATAATGTATCGCCCCCACCGCTGCCGGTCACCGATCAGCGGAGCGGCTCCGGGATATCCGCCGAAAAAGAGGAATTGCTCCAACGAAAGGTCAAATGCCTCTTTCATTTCCGTAAAAGACCAGTGTCGCACCGGCACTACTTCAAAGCGACCGGCAAGACTTTCGGTCAGTCCCTGCCCAAGAAGCAACTGAGATGAACCGAGCAGAACAACCTTCAAGTCGGCACCCGAACGGCTGTCCTCCTCCCAAAGTCGCTTGACCGCCTCGGACCAGCGCGGTATTTTCTGTATCTCGTCCAGCACCAGCAGTGCGCCACCATCCTGACGGGCACGGATACGCCCGATGTCCCACTGCTGTTCCATCCAGATGGTACTTCCCACTGCCGCATCGTCTGCTGAAGCATAGTGGCAAGGCATGGCCAGCTCAGCCATAGCCTGTTGCGCCAGAGTAGTCTTACCCACCTGCCGGGGACCGGCAAGCACCTGAATAAAGCGCCGTGGTTCGCGCAATCGTTCCAGAATTGTTGCTAGCAGCGACCGTTTGAACATAACAATCTCTTGCTCCTTATTTTGCTCAATATATTGAGTAAAAATGCTCATATCACAAGCTAATTAATGGTGCAACAAAATTATCTAATCCCCCAGCATCCGCGCGAAGAAATCCGCCGCCAGATCGACCGGCTCCGCCGGAGCGCCTTCCGCTCCTCCCACGCTTCCATTCAACAGATGCTCCGGGATTTCGGCCAGAAAGCGGCTCGGTTTGCGCCCCTCCACCGCGCCGTACTTGCGCCGGGTCATGCAACGGGAGATAGTCAGAAATTTCCTGGCGCGGGTGATGCCGACATAGCAGAGACGACGCTCTTCGGCCACGGTCGGGTCTTCCTCGATCGAGCGTTTGTGCGGCAGCAGGTTCTCCTCCATCCCGACCAGCCAGACGTGGCTGAATTCAAGCCCTTTGCTGGAGTGGAGCGACATCAGCGTGACGGCGTTGGTGCCATGTTCCTTGCCGTCCTCGGCCGGCTTGTCTTCGTCCATCAGCGAAATTCGCTCAAGAAACGCCGACAGGGTCGCCCGTGGGGTCTGCGCCTCGTAGGCTGCCAGCGAGTTGACCACCTGTTCGATGTTCTCGATCCGTTTGCGGGCCTGCGGGGCGTCGTTCAGGGTGCGATACAGCTCGTCCTCGATCCGGAGTCGGTTAAAGAGGGCATTGACCTGCGCCCCCATGTTATGCGAGGTGAAACCGGCCATGACCTCTTTCATCATGGAGTGGAATCCCGACACCGTTTTTTTGCACGACGGCGAAATTTCGTCGATTTCGCCAACCCGCCCCAGAGTCTCGAACAGCGGCACGTCACGAGTCATAGACCATTGGTTCAATTTTATCAGCGTCGTGTCGCCGATTCCACGGCGGGGGAAATTGATGATGCGGAGCAGTGATGCCTCATCGCTCGGATTGTCGATCACCTTGAGATAGGCGATGGCATCCTTGACCTCTTTGCGCTCATAGAACTGCTGACCGCCGATCACGACGTAGGGAATCCGCTCCAGACGCAGCTTTTCTTCAAAAGCCCGGCTCTGCGCGTTGGAGCGATACAAGATAGCCAGGTCGGACCAGCGCAGCTTTTCGCGATACTGCTCCAGACTGATCTGCTCCACAACCAGTGCCGCCTCATGCTCTTCACTGTCAGCCACGATCAGATCGATCTCCCGCCCTTTGCCGCCGGACGTCCAGAGCGCTTTATCCGTTCGCACGGCGTTGTTTTTGATGACGCTGTTGGCGGCATCGAGGATTGCGCCGGTGGAGCGATAGTTCTGTTCCAGCTTGATCGTCACGCACCCCGGATGATCCTGGGCGAAATTGAGGATGTTCTGCACCTCGGCGCCGCGCCAGCCGTAGATTGACTGATCGTCATCGCCGACGACGCAGATGTTGCCGTGTTTCTTCGCCAGCAGTGAGATCAGCAGATATTGGGACGCGTTGGTATCCTGGTATTCGTCAACCATGATGTAGCGGAAGCGCTCCTGCCAATGTCCCAGTATGGCAGGCGTGGTTTGCAGCAGGCGTACCGAGAGCATGATGATGTCGTCGAAGTCGATCGCGTTAAACCCCTTCAGCAGTTCCTGATATCGGGGGTAGACCGCCGCGGTGGCGATTTCCAGCGGATCGTTCCTGTCCGGGGTGAACTCTTTCGGGCCGATCAGGCGGTTTTTCAGGCCGGATATTTTCCAGAGAATCTGATCGGGATCGATCTTTTTCGGATCGATATCACGTTCGCGCACGGCCTGCCGTATGACCCCGGCCTGATCGGAGGTAGAGTAGATCGAAAAATTAGGTTTGAAGCCGAGTGCCCGGATATCTCGCCGAAGAATCCGGACGCCGAGTGAATGGAAGGTCGAAATGACGATCCCCTTGGCTATGCTCCCCGCCATGCCGAGCACCCGCTCATTCATTTCGCGGGCGGCCTTGTTGGTAAACGTCACCGCCAGGATGTTATCGGCCGGAACGTGCAGATCTTTCAAAAAATGAACGATACGGGTGGTTATTACCTGGGTCTTGCCGGAACCGGCCCCGGCCAGGATCAGCAGGGGGCCTTCGATGGTATTAACGGCGCGTTGTTGCGGTGGGTTGAGTTTTTTCATATGGTACAGGTGTAGCATAGATAGAGGGGGGGATGCAAATCGTGATGCATGAGGTGAAAATTCATAAACGGGTTGCAGCTGCGTTTAAATCGGGTACAATCAGGATAAAGTCAACTCTTCCGAAAAAATGGAGAACGCGTGAAAGTCATCCAGGCCAAAAAGAAACAGCTCCCCAAAAAAACCAAGCGCGGTTCTGAACCTGCTGTTTCCGCAAAGCCGGTCAAAGCTAAAAAAACGAAAACTTCAAAGATTATTGATAGTGTTGAGCCAGAGCCAAAACCGACTCCAGCTGCTCCGAGATTCGATCTGCACGAGAGCCAGTGGTATCTTAACCGCGAACTGACCTGGCTGTCGTTCAATCGCCGGGTGCTGCACGAAGCCGAGGATAGTCGCACGCCGCTCTTGGAGAGGCTTAAATTCATTGCCATCGTCAGCGGCAATCTGGACGAATTTTTTATGAAGCGTATCGGCGGATTGAAACAGCAGATCGGCGCCGGGATGCGGGAACTGACGCTCGATGGCCGCACTGCTCGTCAGCAGGTGACCGAATGTTATGCGGAAATCCGCGATATCGAAGCGCGCAAGAAACAGACTTTTCACGAAATATGCGCACTTCTTGAAGACAGGAACATCCTGATCGAACGTTATGATGAATTGACTCCCAAGGAAAAGAAGTCGCTTCGAGAATTTTACTATCTGAATATTTTTCCGCTTCTGACGCCGCAGTCAATCGATCCGGCCCACCCTTTTCCCTTTATCTCGAATCTGTCGCTCAACCTGCTGGTGTCGCTCCGTTTTCCAAAGGCCAAACTGAATTCACTGGTACGAATTAAGGTGCCGGTCAATGCCGGTACGCCGCGCTTTATCAGGATCGGCAAGGGGGACCACTTTATCCGGTTGGAAGAGGTTATGATGAACAACCTGGATATGCTTTTCCCTGGGATGGAGGTCGTGTCGTGCGAGCTTTTCAGGGTAACCAGGAATGCCAATACCGAAAAGGATGAAGAGCAAGCTGACGACCTGATGGCGATGATCGAATCGGAGCTGAAAGAGCGCAAGTTCGCTCCGATCGTGAGGCTGGAGATCGGCAGCGGCATGGAGCCGCTGCATCGCGGCCGCCTTGCTGCGGAGCTGGAACTGAATGAAGCCACCGACGTTTTCGAGGTTACCGGTCTTCTTGCGATGCGGGATCTTTTTGAGTTGACGAAGCTCGACTCTCCAAGGCTGCATGATGCTCCGCACCACCCGATAGATCATCCGCACCTATTGGCTCAGCGCAACATCTTCCATATCATTCGTGAGGCCGGCGCGGTTCTGCTGCAGCATCCGTTCGAATCGTTCTCGACGTCGGTCGAGCGTTTTTTGCGTGAAGCGGCGACCGATCCCAAAGTTCGCGGGATCAAAATGACGCTTTATCGCACCTCCCGCCAGAGCCGCATCATCGATGCCCTGGTTCTGGCCGCGCATAACGGCAAGCAGGTTGCCGTTGTCGTCGAACTGAAGGCCAGATTTGACGAGGCGACCAACATCAGCCTGGCGGAGCGGATGGAGGAGGCCGGGGTGCATGTCACGTACGGTGTCGTCGGCTTGAAGACCCACTGCAAGGTCATCATGGTCGTGCGCCAGGATTATAACGGACTGCGGCGCTATCTGCATATCGGCACCGGTAATTATCATGCCGAAACCGCCCGTCTGTACAGCGATGTCGGTCTGTTGACCTGCGATCAGGTCATTGCCGAGGACGTTACCGAGCTGTTCAACTTCTTGACTACCGGTTTCATGCTGAAGCGAAAATACTCAAAACTTGCGCTTGCTCCGCGGATGCTGAAAAAGGCGCTGCTGGATAAAATAGAGCGTGAGATCGTTCTGCATGGGGCTGCGGGTGGCGGGGCCATTCAGTTTAAAATAAATGCGCTGGAGGATGGCGATGTCGTGCGGGCATTGTACCGCGCTTCAATGGCCGGAGTGAAAATTGATCTGATTGTGCGCGATACCTGTCGCCTCCGCCCCGGAATTCCGGGGCTTTCAGAAACAATCCGGGTCGTCAGTGTTGTCGGGAGGTTTCTGGAACATGCCCGCATCTACTATTTCCGAAATGGCGGCGACGAAGAGTATTTTATCGCCTCGGCCGACGCGATGAAGCGTAACCTTGAGGCACGGGTTGAGATCCTCTGCCCGGTGGAGCCGCTTGAATTAACCAGGGAGCTGCGCGTGATCTTTGAAACCCATCTGGCCGATCAGCGTTCTGCCTGGGATATGCAGCCTGATGGGAGTTACATCCAGAGAGTGCCGCAGGAGGGCGATGTTTCCGAAGGGAGTCACAACCTGTTGATATCCAGAGCCGAACGGCGCCTGAAGGAAACCCTCAAGCACAAGAAGAAAAAGGCTAAAGTTCAGCATTGATCGCATTCTTGTTCTTCAGCCGTGCCTTGACCTCCCGCCCCTTGAAGCCGTATTTTTTCATCAGACGGTAAAATGTCCTGCGCGGGATTTCCGCAAGCAGTGCTGCTTTGGAAACATGTCCGTCAACTTCGATCAGGTACTGTTGGATAAGGTCTTTTTCGACACTGCCGACATGACGCTCACGGGCCGCCTGAAATGATGCCTGCGTAAAGATCTTATCACTATTCCCTTCCGTATAGTTCTCCGAAAATGAATGGGGGAGATTTTCGAGCCTGATGACGTCATCCTGGGTGAGCACCGCCGCCCGTTCGATGACATTCTGCATCTCTCTGAAATTTCCGGACCAAGGATAGCTCATCATTGCCTTAACAGCCCGCTTTTCAATACTGACAATTTTCTTGTTCAACTTGGCGCTGGCCTTCTCCAGAAAATGCTGGGCGAGCAGCGGGATGGATTCGACCCTGCTTCGCAGCGGCGGCGTGGTGATGGTAAAAACATTCAGGCGGTAATAGAGATCTTCACGGAACCAGCCATTCTTGATCCCCTCCTCAAGGTTCTTGTTGGTGGCGGCGATCAGGCGCACGTTAACTTTTTTGGTCTGGTTCCCGCCAACAGGACGGACATCGCCGCTGTCGAGAACACGCAGCAGCTCCGCCTGAAGTTTGGGGGTAATATCGCCGATTTCGTCAAGGAAAATGGTGCCGCCGTCCGCGGCTTCGAACAGTCCGATTTTTTCCGCATCGGCGCCGGTGAAAGCGCCTTTCTTGTGACCGAACAGCTCGCTTTCCAGCAGCGAATCGGTAATGGTCGTGCAGTTGACCGTTACCAGCGGCTTGTCGTTTTTCTTGCTGTAACGATGGATCGCCCGGGCAATCAACTCCTTGCCGGTTCCGGACTCGCCCCGGATCAACACTGATGTCGGCGTGGGGCCGACCTGCTTGATCAGGTCAAGCACCTCCTGGGTTTTTCTGTCGTTGCCGATGATGAACTCATCGCTGTGCTCACGGTTCAACTCCCGCTTGGCAAGCTCGTACTTCTGGATGAGCCGCCCCCGGTCCTCTTCAAGCTGCTGGAGGTTATACGGGAGGCACATTTCGAGATTGGCAAGCCCCTGGTGCACCGCCACGGAGTATTCCCGGCAGGTTTTGTAGCCACAGGCGCTGCAGTTGAGTTCATCCTTCTGCGTGTACTTGTTGGTGGAGTTGAGTATCTTTGTGATATCGGCTGATTTTGGCGTTTTGAGCTTGACGTACCTGTTGGCAAAGGAGCGAGCAAGATGAGGGGTGATTTTCATGTCCTGGTAATGCGCTGAGGTCATGTACGGGACATCGCTTCTGAAATGGGAAATAACCAGATTCCGCTTGAAGAAACCGGTCAGCTCCTGGCTCATGCAGGGGCCGCCGATGCAGCCGTTATAGCAGAATCGTATATCGGCTATGCTTGGCGTAATGCGCCCTTGCGCCAAGTCGCTGATAATCTCCATGACATTGACCTCTCCAGTAGCGGTCACTATTTTGCCGTCCAAAAGGTCGGTAACGATCGGGAGTACCCGGAAAGATCCTTCGGTAATCGGAAAAAGCCGCCCTAAATACGGCTGTATCCCGTCGAACGCCGCTTCTTCGAGAGAAGATATGTCGAGCGCACGACTTTTGAACATGCTCTGCAGTTCCCACCAGGTCAAGACGATGTCAATCGCGCCTCTGATCTCCTCCGATTCAATCTCCAGCTTTGCGCCGATGCAGGAACTGATATAGACCACCTTTACCTCGGCGCCCAATACCCCTTTAAGGAATCGCCCCATTGCCACCATCGGCGAAACAACCTCGATGAGGTTGTTGATCAGTTTCGGGTAGTGTCGCTCGATGAGATCTACAATTGCCGGGCAGTGGGATGAGATGAGAGGAGTGGTGGCAACTTCTATCGCGCTTGCATATTCGACCGCGACCAACTCGACACCGTAGGCCCCCTCATGGACTTCGGCAAAGCCCAGTTTTTTTAGACCCGCGACCAGCTGCCCCGGAGAAACATTATGGAAAAATGCCGGAAAATCTCCCCCCAGCACGGCAACAACAAGTTGCCCTGAAGCCAGTAGCCGTTCCATTGCCGGAACCTTGTCATTGAATATCTTCGCTTTCTGCGGACAGTTGTTGACGCATTTGCCGCAGCCGATGCAGCGGTCATAGATGATTTCAGTGTGGCTCGTTTCGCCCCTGATAGCCTTTACCGGACAGTTGCGGACACAGGTGTAGCATTTACGGCATTTGTCCTTGATAGTTATGATCGATACCATACATACCTCTATAAAGTTCTACAGCCTTGCGTCAGGGTGGGTGAGTGTCATGATATAATTGTGCATGCATTGGCACAAAAATGGAAATTGAGCAAAAGTTGGCACAAAACAACTACGGAATGGCACTGTTCGCGCCGGAATAAGATGGCCGGGATCAAATCGACCGGCAGTTTTAGTTTCTTGCCAATGAGAAATAAAAAGCAGCAACATGCTGATTTCTTGAAACAAAATACGATTACCCCGGTTCGCACAGATCATGGTTTGTAATTGATCGTTGCGATTTGCGAAGATATGTTAGCCGCAGAACATAATTTCCGCAAGCGATTTACGTATAACCTGCTGATTGCTTACGGACATATAGTAGGGTGATTTATGATTTTGCTCAGTTGCCGGACGGTTGTCTGCTCTTGACAAACTCTATTCTACTATTCGTGGCAACTCCATCATATTGCTATTGAAGCGGCACTCAATCATATGTATCTAAGTAATTCAAGCATGTTGCAACTTGATTGTCTTGGCTCAGGTTTTGTCAAGGATCTGTCTGGGCTACGCTCGGCGTCGGCTATCCGCATGACTGATTATTTGTGCCCAATGTGGCTCAATTTAAGCAATCTGAATGCAGAGTGTTTCCCGCCTGATCTCAGCGATGTGGTTCTAATATCCATAATATCAAGTGGTTACAGAGAGGCGGGAGGCTCGGTCCGGTAAAAATGGCGTTGGCATGTTTTGTGCTAAAAATAAAACGGAGTATTTTTGTTCTGTTCGATTTTCAATTGTCGCTATTGGCATTTCGTACTTTGATTTAATTTTATCGTGAATGCTTGTATTTTGGCTGAGTGGTAGTACATTTCCAACGGTGGAATTAAGCTGTTAACCCAGAAAAAGGGAGGTCATGGATGAGCAAACAGAATGTGGACACCGGTGACGCGGTTAAGCGAAGGGACGACGTAAAACCTGATTCTGAAAAGCGGGAATTTTCCGTGGGGGAGATTCTCAAACAGCGAGGGGTGTCACGACGTGACTTCCTCAAGTTCTGTACGGCAATGACGGCCGCAATGTCGCTGCCTGCGTCGTTTGCCCCTTCCGTGGCTCAGGCCCTGGATGAGGTCAAACGTCCGACGCTGGTCTGGCTGAACTTCCAGGACTGCACCGGTGACACCGAGGCGCTGCTTCGTTCCGCCAATCCGACCGTCGGCGAGATCGTCCTTGATATTCTGTCGGTAGACTATCACGAGACAATCATGGCCGCTGCCGGACATCAAGCCGATGAAGCGCTTGAGAAGACCATTACCGCCTACAAGGGCAAATACCTCTGTGTCGTGGAAGGCTCAATCTCCATGAAGGATGGTGGTGTTTATGGCTGCACCAGCGGCAAAACGCATCTGGAGATCGCCCGACGGGTCTGCGGCAGCGCTCTGGCGACAATCGCGATCGGAACCTGCGCCGCCTATGGCGGTATTGCCGCGGCTGTTCCCAATCCAACCGGCGCGGTCGGTGTCAAGGATGCGGTGCCGGGGGCTACCGTTATCAATCTGCCCGGCTGTCCGTGCAATGCCGATAACCTGACCGCCACGGTCGTGCATTATCTGGTGTTCGGAAAGATTCCAGCGATGGACAGCAAAGGGCGTCCGTTGTTCGCATACGGCAAGCGCATCCACGACAACTGTGAGCGTCGTCCGCATTTCGATGCCGGACAGTATGTCGAACATTGGGGCGACGATGCTCATCGCAAAGGATTCTGTCTTTACAAGATGGGGTGCAAGGGGCCGGCTACGTTCCACAACTGCCCTACCCAGCGTTACAACGAAAAAACCAGCTGGCCGGTCGGATCCGGCCACGGCTGTGTCGGCTGTTCCGAACCGCAATTCTGGGATGCCATGGGGCCGATGTACCACCGTCTGCCGAATGTTCCCGGATTCGGCATTGAGGCGACCGCCGACAAGATCGGTCTCGGTCTGGTAGCAGGGGCCGGAGCGGCCTTCGCTGCTCATGGCGCGATTAGTGCGCTGCGCAAAGATAAAGAACCTGCAGAAACCAAGGAGGGTTAACATATGGCCAGGATTGTTGTAGATCCGATTACCAGAATCGAAGGACATCTCCGCATTGAAGCCGAGATCGAAGGGGGCTTCATAAAAGATGCCTGGAGTTCAGCAACCATGTTCCGTGGCATCGAAAAAATCCTCCGTGGCCGCGACCCGCGTGACGCCTGGTACTGGACGCAGCGTTTCTGCGGTGTCTGTACCACTGTTCACTCGATTGCTTCCATCCGGGCGGTTGAAGATGCTCTCAAGATCAAGATCCCGCCTAATGCCCAGCTGATTCGCAACATCATAATGGGTATCCAGAATGTCCAGGATCATGTCATCCATTTTTATCACCTGCATGCCCTCGACTGGGTTGATATTACATCCGGCTTGAAAGCCGATCCGGGAAAAACAGCCGCTCTGGCCGCATCTCTTTCCGATTGGCCCAATAACTCGGCTACCTATTTCAAGGGGATACAGGACAAGGTGAAAGCGTTTGTGGCGTCAGGGCGTCTGGGGCCGTTCGCCAATGCCTATTGGGGACACCCGGCTTATAAGCTGCCGCCTGAAGCCAACCTGATGGCTACCGCCCATTATCTTGAAGCGCTTGAATGGCAAAAAGACGTCATCAAGATTCACGCAATTCTGGGGAGCAAGAATCCTCATCCGCAGACCTTCCTGGTGGGGGGTATGTCGATCCCGATCGATCCGGATTCCCAGAATGCCCTTAATGCCGATAAACTGATTGAAATCAAGCGCCTGCTGAAAAAGGCCCAGGACTTTGTCGAGAAAGTATACATCCCGGACCTGCTGGCGGTTGCTTCCTTCTATAAAGATTGGGCTGCAATCGGCGGCGGCGTCGGCAACTACATGTCCTATGGCGAATTTCCTGATGCCAACGGCAAACTCTGGTTCCCTGCCGGCGCCTTGCTGAACAAGGATCTCTCAAAAGTGATTCCGATCGATCAAGGCAAAATTGCCGAGTACGTCGATCACTCCTGGTTTGATAACACTGCCGGAGCCGGAAAAGGTCTGCATCCGTTCGAAGGGGAGACCGAAGTCCGTTATACCGGACCGAAACCGCCATACCAGAACCTTGATACCACTGCTAAATATTCATTTGTAAAGGCGCCGCGCTATGAAGAAAAATCGATGGAAGTCGGTCCTCTTGCGCGCATCCTGGTGGCTTACGCGTCCGGACACAAAGAGACCAAGGCGGTAGTGGATCTGGTGCTCGGCAAGCTGGGAGTCGGCGCTCCGGCACTCTTCTCGACGCTCGGCCGTACCGCTGCCAGAGGCATCGATTGCCTGCTGGTCGCCCAGCAGACGCCGAAATGGCTGGATGAGCTGATCGGCAATATTTCCAAAGGCGATTATCGTATTCATAACAACGAGAGCTGGGATCCATCCAGCTGGCCGGCTGAAGCCAAAGGGTACGGTTTCCACGAAGCGCCCCGTGGTGCGCTTGGCCACTGGATCAAGATCAAGGATCAGAAAATTCTCAATTATCAGGCGGTTGTTCCATCTACCTGGAACGCCTCGCCACGTGACGCCAAGGGACAGCGCGGGCCATATGAAGCCGCTCTGGTCGGCACGCCGGTGGCTGATCCTAACAAGCCGCTTGAAATCCTGCGCACCATCCATTCCTTCGATCCCTGTCTTGCCTGTGCCGTCCATGTGATGGATGTTGACGGCAATGAAGTGGTTAAGGTCAAGGTGTCCTAGAAAGGGGGCCATTCATGCCAAAACAGCCAAAATACAAACATTATATATGGGAGCTGCCGGTACGTTACTGTCACTGGATCAATGTGCTCTCTATCGTGATCCTGGCGGTAACCGGCTTTTTCATCGGCTCTCCGTACAACTTCGGCGGATCGGCTTCTGATTTCAGTATGGGATGGCTCCGTTTTGTCCATTTCGTCGCCGCCTATGCCTTTGCGGTCAGCGTAGTTTCCCGTGTAATCTGGTCGCTGATCGGCAACAAGTACGCCGGTTGGCGCGAATTTTTCCCTTTCGCTACCGCCTCGGGGCGTGAGAAGATGGTCAAGATGCTGCGGTACTATATGTTTCTGGACAAAAAGGTGCCGGAAACCTTCGGCCACAACCCGATGGCGACGACCGCATATGTTGCGCTGTTCGGTCTGTACATGATGATGATGCTGACCGGCTTTGCCCTGTATGCCCAGTTTGCTCCCGGCGGTTTCATGCACAAATCGCTTGGGCTTATGTATATGATGTTCAGCAGTCAGGGAATGCGTCTGGCTCATCATCTCGGCCTATGGTTTATCGCGGGTTTCATCATCAACCATGTGTATAGCGCCATACTTATGGATATCAAGGAGCACGACGGCGAAATATCCAGTATCTTCAGCGGATTCAAGTACCGTATCAAAAAACCTGAATAGGGTTTTGTATCAGGTCTTTCTCTTTGGGGCGCACGTTGCAGTGTGCCCCTTTTTTTTGTGCGGTTGGTTTTGTGGTGAGGTTTCAGGAATGAAGGATGCGTGAGCTTGTCAATGCCCCATGCCGCCTTCAGCGGCGTGTGACGGTCGCTTCAGCAGAAACAGCAGCGGGATGATGATCAGGAAGGCGAGGCCGATGATGAAGAAGATTCGGTTGAAGGCCAATGCGCCCGCCTGGCGACGTACGGCGCCGTACATCATGCCGAGCGCGGTCGTATCGGCCTGCGAGACGGCAACCCCCTTGGCTATCAGAGCCTGCTTCAGACCAGCAAAACGCATCTGCCAGGTCTGACTGTACGGATTGATATTGGCAACAAGGGAGGTCTGATAAAACTGCTGATAGCGCGCCAGCAGGGTAGCAGCCATGGCTATGCCGACGCTGCCGCCGATATTGCGCAGCAGGTTGAACATGCCGGTGGCATTGCCCATTTCCGCACGGGGAATAGAAGCCAGGGTAACGGTAGTAAGCGGCACAAAGATCATTGCCAGCCCGAACCCCAGGACAATACGGGGCCAGGTATAGTTCCAGAACGCCCCTTCTAGGTTAAGCCCCTGCATGATGAACATCGACGTTGCCCCGAGCAGCAGTCCGATAAAAACTATTTTACGCCCGTCCTTTTTGGCCAGCGCCGCCCCGACCAGCGGCATCGTGAAGAGAGTCGCAACTCCGCCCGGAGCCATGACCATCCCCGCGTCGGTAGCCGAGTACCCCATCAGGGTCTGCAGGAACAGCGGAATCAGCATGATGGAGCTGTAAAGCGCAAAACCGACCACGAACATGATCAGGTTGCCGGCCGAGAACGAGACATTCTTGAACAGGCGCAGGTTGATGATCGGATTTGTGTGGGTCAGTTCCACCCATATCAGCGCGACGAGAGAAACAACGGTAATAATGCTGAAGGCGATGATGAATGACGAATTGAACCAATCCTCCTGCTGCCCCTTATCCAGTACGACCTGCAACGATCCCATGCTTGCTACCAGCAGGAATAGCCCCCAGTAATCTATCTTGATCGCGCCGGCTTTTCGGCGCAGATAATCCGGATCGAAAATGAAGAAGGCGCACATGATCATCGCGATGATGCCGATCGGCAGGTTGATATAGAAGATCCAGCGCCAGCTCATGTTGTCGGTGATCCACCCACCCAGAGCCGGTCCTACGATCGGGCCGAACATCGCGCCGACCCCGAAGATGGCCATCGCCATGCCACGTTGATGCGGCGGAAATGTCTCCATCAGAATCGCCTGGCTTATCGGAATCAGCGCGCCGCCGGCGGCCCCCTGCAGAACACGGAAGAATATCAGCGCCGCCAGATTGGGGGCTGCGCCGCAGAGCAGCGACGCCAGCGTGAACAGCACGATGCAGGTCATCAAAAAGCGCTTTCGGCCGAAAACGCGCGACAGCCAGCCGGTCATCGGGAGAACCACGGCGTTGGCGACGAGATAGGAGGTCAGGACCCAGGTAACCTCGTCAGTTCCGGCATTAAGGCTCCCTTGCATATGCGGCAGGGCCACGTTGGCGACCGAGGTGTCGATGATCTCCATGATGGCCGGGAGCAGCGCCGTTACCGCGACAACTAGTAAGCGTGGTGGTGCAGGAATACTTGTAGTAACTAACTTAAATTAAATCAAATTACTTGCTGCTACGTGATCAAGTTGTAAAAAAAATGTATATGTGGTCGGCAGACATAAATTTGTATAGCAATAACGTAAAACAGTAAGTTCTCAAATGTATATTTTTGAGCCCATATCAATTGTTGGTTTGCGGCTCAGTGAACTGTTGTCGAATTTTGATGTTTTGGACGTTTCAGGAGAAGAAGAAACGGGATTATGATCAGGAAGGCAATGCCGATGATCCAGAAGATACGGTTGAATGCCATTACCCCGGCTTGTCGTCGCACTTCACCATAGATCATCCCGAGTGCGGTATGCTGTGCCTCGCTGGCAGCAATGCCCTTGGCAATCAGTGTCTGTTTCAATCCTTCGAGCCTGGCATGGAAGAGCGGATTGTAAGGGGTGATGTGGGCTACCAGATTGGTCTGATAAAATTGCCCGTATCTGGCCAGCAGGGTGGCGGCCATGGCGATGCCGACACTGCCGCCGATATTGCGCAACAGGTTGAACATACCGGTGGCATTGCCCATTTCGGTACGCGAGATTGTTGCAAGGGTAACAGTGGTCAACGGAACGAAGATCATGGCGAGCCCGAAACCGAGTATGATGCGCGGCCAAGTGTAGTTCCAGAATGAACCTTGCAGGTTGAGCCCCTGCATGATGAACATGGAGGTTGCACCCAGCAGCAGACCGATAAAGACGATCTTGCGGCCGTCACGCTTGGCCAGTGCTGCACCGACAAAGGGCATGGTGATCAGTGTGGCCACGCCTCCCGGAGCCATGACCATGCCGGCATCGGTGGCCGAGTAGCCCATAAGGGTCTGCAGGAAGAGCGGGATCAGCATGATCGAGCTGTACAGGGCAAAACCGATCACGAACATGATCAGGTTGCCGGCCGAGAAGGAAATGTTTTTAAAGAGGCGCAGATTGATGATTGGATGTTTGTGGGCTAGTTCGACCCGGATCAGGGCTATCAGGGTGATGACGAATATCAAGCTGAAGGTTATGATAAATGATGAACTGAACCAGTCTTCCTGCTGTCCCTTGTCCAGCACCACCTGCAGGGAGCCCATGCTGGCGGTCAGCAGGAACAGCCCCCAGTAGTCGATGCTGATAGTCTCTTTGCGCTGTTGCCGCAGATAAGATGGGTCGAAGATGAAGAAGGCGCACATGATTATGGCGATGATGCCGATCGGGAGATTAATGTAGAAGATCCAGCGCCAGCTCATGTTGTCGGTGATCCATCCCCCTAGAGCGGGACCTACGATCGGACCGAACATTGCGCCTATCCCGAAGATGGCCATCGCCATACCGCGCTGATGTGGTGGAAAGGTCTCCATTAGGATGGCCTGGCTGATGGGGATCAGTGCGCCGCCGGCTGCTCCCTGCAGTACGCGGAAGAAGACCAGAGCCCCCAAATTGGGGGCCGCGCCGCACAAAAGCGATGCCAGCGTGAAGAGTACAATGCAGGTCATCAAGAATCGTTTGCGGCCGAAAACCCGCGATAACCAGCCGGTCATGGGCAAGACCACGGCATTGGCAACCAGATAGGAGGTCAGCACCCAGGTGACTTCGTCGGTGCCGGCATTCAGGCTGCCCTGCATATGCGGCAGAGCTACATTGGCCACCGAAGTGTCGATGATTTCCATTATAGCGGGAAGCATGACAGTTACCACGACTAGCCACTTGCTTGGTGGTGCTATTTCTGCTGGCAATAACTCTTCATTGCTGGACATTTACAAAACTCTCTTATGATGTTTCAATATATAATTAAACCTGAATCGTTCTAAAAGAGCGCTTGCGTTTTCAGTATGACTTTTTCTGTCGCAT
>CAIYDX010000351.1 GCA_903925005.1 uncultured Geobacteraceae bacterium | reverse complement strand
ATCTGAATCACCCTAATCTACCGCTATAGCGTCGGCAAATGGCGTATTCTGTCATATGCGTACGGTATGATCATGGTAAGGAGAACTTGCCATGAAAAAGAACCGCATCCAGCTACAAGAAGGATTGAGTTTGAACAAGTTTATTGCCACGTACGGCACCGAGCAGCAATGCGAGGTAGCACTGGAAAAATCACGTTGGCCCGAAGGCTTCCGTTGCCCAAAGTGCAACAGCGAACGCCATTCCTGCCATCGGCGAAACAATGTGCTGATATTTCAGTGCAGCAACTGCCGGAAACAAGTGTCACTGACTGAAGGAACAATCTTTCATTCTACGAAGCTCACTTTAGTCCAGTGGTTCCAGGCAATGTTTTTCCTGACTCAGAACAAGAATAACGTCTCCACGCTGGAACTGAAAAGACATATTGGAGTCGGCTATTCTGCGGCATGGCGGCTAAAACACAAGCTGATGCAAGTTATGTATGAACGCGAAACTACCACCATATTATCTGGGCGCGTTGAAATCGATGACGCTTACCTCGGTGGAGCAAACCCTGGGGGAAAGGCCGGGCGCGGCTCTGAAAACAAAGTACCTTTCATTGCCGCGATCCAGACGAACAGCAAGCACAACCCCATATATGCCGTCTTTTCTCAGGTCAAAAACTTCAGCCTCGATGAGGTCAGTTCCTGGGCCAAACGGTCTTTGGCCCCTGGTACAGAAGTGGTTTCTGATGGACTTCACTGCTTCGCAGCAGTAGCCGATGCTGGCTGTAACCATCAGCGTGAAGTTGTAGGCAAAGGTCGTAAAAGCACTGACATGGAGTGTTTTACCTGGGTCAACACCATTCTCGGCAATTTAAAGACCGCCATCAACGGGACCTACCATGCCTTTGACTTTGAGAAATACGCTCATCGCTATCTCGGCGAGTACCAATACCGGTTTAACCGCCGTTTCGACCTGGCGTCCATGTTCCCACGATTGGTATACGCTGCAGCCCATACTGGGTGCCGACCGGAAAGCTGGCTCCGGTTAGCGGTGGATTAGATCGTTTCAGAATAAAAGATAATATGAGGTGCGATTGAACGGTTCAACCGATTGGAAGGAACGTCTGCCATGCAGAAAAGCAAGGGTCGCCAGCGCGATCCCGAGGGCCAGGAAGGCCATACAGGTCAGCGCTGCAGGCGGAATGAAAATGCCGCCGTAAAATAACGGAGTTCCGTACAGATATGCCAGGACAAAAAGGAAGTTGGCCGTCATGAGAATGCCCGCTAGCAGATATGCCACGACCGCTCTCCAGGGCCTAATCGCGGGGGCTGGAACCATCGACAGGTATGACAGGGAAGCCAGCAGGAAGCAGAACGCTGTGATTGGCGACATATGCCCGATAGGTGTTTTTCCAGTCGTATCAATGATCGTAAAGCCTAAATGCTCCAGGTTTGAGCGGATGCCCTGAGAGGCAAGGAGTAGGAGGGAAATCGAAACCAGCGCGCCTGCGACATTGATGGACAACCCTGCCAGATTCGCGACACGGTGGTTATTATAGGTACGGAAGAAAAGAGCGGCGGCATATAAAACCAGCATCAGGGCCGTGCTTGGCGCTACCGGAATCTTGCCAGATCCGAGGCTGGCAATTTCAAGTTTCCCGGTTATCCATCCAAGAAGTGCAATGAAGCCGACAACGGCGGTAAATGATGCGCAGATGCGGATACCATGTCGAAAACGAAGTGATTCCCCGCCGCCGGGCGGCGTTTCGGGTACTGCACTATCTTCATTCTCCCGCGTGACAGTGGTCATGGCAAGCTCCAGTTAGCGCACAATATAGCACATCTCGATTACCACCTCCAAAGCACAATTTGCACTTTTATTCTATTCATTAGATTATTGTCCGGACTGCTGTATTTGCGGTATAAGGTTGGCTGTGTTACCGCATATGAGGTATCGAATGTTGTGAATAAGGTAGGCATTACAAGGTTGCAAAAAGAAAATATCTCATAAAAACGTTAACAAACAGCCTGTTATGTATAATATATTGTTTTGGCATACTGCCTGCAATAAAAAATCAAACACATTCCCTTTGGAGGTAGTACAAATGAAAAAAGTTCTGTCCACAATCGTAGCCGCCCTCGTAGCACTTTCCTTCTCCGCTGTTGTTTTCGCTGCTGATGCTGCTAAGCCTGCTGCTGCTCCTGCAGAAGCTGCTGCTCCTGCTGCAGAGAAAAAAGAAGCAAAGCCTGCTAAAAAAGCTAAAAAAGCAAAGAAAGCTAAAAAAGCTGACGAGAAAAAAGAAGCTGCTCCTGCTGCTCCTGCTGCCGAAAAGAAATAATTTTTCCTTTACAGGATTCAAAAAAAGCCGCATCGAAAGATGCGGCTTTTTTTGTGCGCATTGCGGTAGTATAGTGCAAGATCGAGTCTGCATCTAATAATTTTTTACAAACCGGATCAACCGGATTACTTCCAGCTGATAAAAAGAGGATTCATAAAATCATGGCAGATCAGATCGTTCGGGCATTATGCCTGTCAGGCGGCATCAGGATTCTTGCATGCAGCGCCGGTGAGCTGGCGAGAGAAATCTGTGAACTACAGCGGACATCGGCGACGGCAAGTATCGCGCTTTCTCGGGGGCTGGCGGGCGGAGCTTTGATGGGCGCTCTCCTCAAGGACGAACAGCGGATCGCTCTTAAATTCGAGGGGAACGGCCCGCTTCGCAAGATGATCATTGAAGCAGACAGTGATGGTGCTGTCCGCGGCTGTGTCGGCACCCCGGCTGCCGATCTTGAACCGTTAAAGGGAAAATGGGATGTCGCGGGACTAATCGGCAGGGCGGGTTTTTTGACGGTTTCCAAGGATCTTGGCACAGGCGGGCATCCGTATCTGGGTGTCGTGCAGCTGGTCAGCAGCGAGATCGGCGAGGATCTGGCCTATTATCTGACCGACTCCGAGCAGACGCCATCCGCCGTTGGCTTGGGCGCCGCTCTTGACGATGCCGGGCTGATTGCCGTCTGTGGCGGATTTCTGGTCCAGGCGTTGCCGAAGGCTGACGAGCTTGAAATTGAAAAAATCATGGCGAGAATTGCAGGACTGCCCGCGTTGTCCGGACTGCTTGAGGATGTGGGGGCTGAGGGGGTCATTAGAGAACTCTTTGGCGACATACCATATACGATCCTTGAATCACACGACATCTTCTTTCGCTGCGGCTGCGGGCAGGAAAAGGTCGAACGGGCTCTTCTCACTCTGGGGAGCGAGGAGCTGCAGGATATGCGTTCAAAGGATAGCGGTGCGAGAGTGACCTGTGAATTCTGTCGCAAGGCATATCATCTTGGCGTGGCGGAGCTTGATAAATTGATTCTCCAGGCTTCTGAACAGGCCGGTAGTTAGCGTGCCGACCATCTTGTTGACAATTGCCTATGACGGTACGAACTATTCAGGCTGGCAGGTGCAGCCGAATGGCCTGGCTGTGCAGCAGGTCGTCGAAGAGGCGCTTGAGCAACTGCTGAAGGAGCGCGTTCAGGTCCGTTCTTCCGGACGAACCGATGCCGGTGTGCATGCCTGTGCGATGGCAGCCGCCTTCAGTACGACCATGAACCTTCCGCTGCGGGCATTCGTGGAAGGCGCGAACCGCTTTCTTCCCGCAGATATTGCCATTCAGAATGCCCGTGTCGTACCGGATGGATTCAAACCGATTACCATGGCGCATGCCAAGCACTATCGTTATACCATTATCAATTCTTCTGTCCGTTCGCCACTTGACCGGTTGTACAGCTGGCAGGTACGGGAGCCACTCGACCTTACCGCTATGGAAGAAGCCGCCGGCCGTTTTGTCGGCAGTCACAATTTTGCCGCGTTCCGTGCCTCTAACTGCGTTGCCAAGACTACGGTCAGACGGATAGATTCCGTACAGATCAGCCGGCAGCGGGGCAAAATTACCATTGATGTTGTCGGTGGCGGATTTCTGAAAAATATGGTGCGCGTAATGGTCGGCACGCTCGTTGACATCGGAAAGGGGCGCTTTGCGCCATCGGATATTGAAAGGCTGCTGCAGGGGGGGGATAGAAAAGAGGCAGGTAGTACCGCTCCAGCCTGCGGCTTATGCCTGATAGATGTGGTTTATCCTGAAAAATTCACTTCTCCGCCAGCAGGCGTTTGATCGACTGCTCCAACGAACGCCCCGTCTCATCGGAGTAACCGCGATACACTTCGGCGATCCTCCCTTTTTTGTCAACAAGGTACATGGTCGGTACCGATCGGACGCCAAAAGCGGCCAAAGTCGAATCTCCCGCCAGAGCAAGCGGATAATTAACACGGAACTCGTCGGTAAACGACTTAACAGCCAGTTCTCCCTCCTCGTCCGCATTTAGACCGAGGATCTGAAGACCTTGTCTGCCATACTTGCTGTTAATCTTTACCAGATGCGGTATCGACCGGCGGCACGGTTGACACCAGGTGGCAAAAAAATCCAGCAGCAGTACGCGCCCGCGATAATTTTCCTGAGATATCGTCTGTCCTGATACGGAGATAACGGTGAAGTTAGGAGAGGGCTGTCCCGGTTGGGTCGCCGCATCAACCGGGCCTGGTGTGGCAAGGAATGATGCGGCTATTGTGATCAGCAGAAATCTTAAAAAAATTAATACGGAATTCATTACCCCTGGAGCGCTTTGGCGATCAATGCGTCAATTTGCGATTTCGGAACCGCTCCGACTACCTGGTCAAGTACTGCGCCGCCTTTGAACAATATTATTGTCGGGATACCGCGTACACCATATTTGCCTGGAGTAGCCTGGTTTTCATCGACATTGACCTTGCCGACCTTGACTTTACCGACATATTCATCTGCAACAGTATCGATAAGAGGTGCAATCGCCTTACAAGGTGCGCACCAGGTAGCCCAAAAATCAACGAGTACCGGGACATCGGACTGCAACACCTCACGGTCGAAATTGGAATCGGTAAATGCGAGGACATTTTCACTGGCCATCTGTAATTCTCCTTTGAGTGCATGGTAAGTTTCCATGAATGATATACCAGACCGTGAAAAAATCAAGAGCAAACTCGGTGCGCCTCATATCGTGAGTTCATATCGTTGAAAATTGCGCAAGAGGGGAGTATGATGGCCGCTCAAGGAGAAACTGTGAATGTCCACGCTGGCGCTTAACATAGATATGCGGGGCAAACCGGCTGTTATTATCGGCGGAGGCGCCGTCGCTCTGCGCAAGCTTCGTAACCTGCTGACGGCAGGCGCGCTTGTCAGAGTGGTGGCTGCAAATATCTGCCCTGAAATTGACGCCTTAATGGTTTCTGGAGCACTCACCGCAAGAGTTGGCGGTTACGTGGAGTCTGATCTGGATAACGCGTTTTTGGTAATCGCGGTAACCGACAATGCCGATGTCAACAAACAGATCTGTGCCGATGCGCGTACTCGGGGGATTCTTGTTGCTGTTGCCGACGATCCGGCAACTGGGGACTGTACGTTTCCGGCCGTTCTGCGACGTGGCGATCTGGAAATAGCGGTCTCGACCGGTGGCCGCAGTCCGACATTTGCCGTTGACGTGCGGGATCGTATCGCGGGGCATATCGGCCATGAATATGGGATCATCCTTGACCGGCTGGCTGCGGAACGAGAAAAGCTGTTGACGAACGGGAGTTCCAGCACATACAATACGCAGGTTTTACGCTCGCTTGCCAGTCGTTTGCTCGACCAGTTCACTGAACGCAAGGAATCATTGCCATGACACACCTGTTTTTCTTTCTGACCGTGGCTTTATATGGCTGTGCTACCGCTGCATATCTCGCCTGTCTGGTGTCTACGTCGCCGCTGTTGATACGCTGGGCCGGCCGCATACTGGCTGCTGGCTTCGCCGCGCATCTGCTTTCCACGATCCACTTGGCCAGTAAGATGAAATATCTTCCACTGACCAATATGCAGCAATCGCTGTCATTTTTCAGTCTAGCCATTGTTGGCGGCTTTATCTTTTTTGATCGCAGATACAAAGTGACTACGCTCGGCTCCTTTATTACGCCGGTTGCTCTCGTGATGTTGATGGCGTCAAGTTCTCTGCACGCTGAGGTGAATCCGCTTCACCCCGTTCTGCAGAGCAACTGGTTCTGGTTTCACGCGTTGATTGCCTTTGCCAGTTATGCCTGCTTCGCCATCGCCGCCGGTGTTGCCGTCATGTACCTGATTCAGCGCTATTTTCTCAAAACAAAGCATTTAGGCGCACTCTTCCAGAAACTTCCTTCGCTCGAAACTATGGACGAGATCAGTTATCGCTGCCTGACCATCGGTTTCCCGCTATTAACGGTGGCCATCATATCCGGCTCCATCTGGTCCGAGAAGGCTATGGGCAGTTACTGGGTATGGGATCCCAAACAGACCTGGTCGCTGATCATCTGGTTTATCTATGCGGCGCTCCTGCATGGCCGGCTTACCATCGGCTGGCGGGGAAAGCGGGCCGCCATCCTTTCGATTCTCGGTTTTGTCGTTGTATTGTTTACCTTTTTGGCAATGAAGCACAGTATCGTCTGGTAGAAACGCAAACAAGTAGAGACGCAAGATCTTGCGTCTCTACATACACATACATGAAATTTTGAACGGAATTATTGATGAATATCATCGTTGTCGGCCTCTCTCACAAAACTGCTACAGTTGAAATTCGTGAAAAAGTGGCTTTTTCACCCAATAATATTGAAAAGCCGCTCAGTGAATTAATCAAGCTTGAGGGTATTGTTGAAGGGGTGATAGTCTCTACCTGCAACCGGGTCGAGATTTATGCCACAACCCGTGATATTGCCGGCGGCATAGCCCGTATCAAGCGGTTTATGGCAGATTACCATCATCTCCCTTTTGAGGCTCTCGAATCGCACCTGTACAGCTACCATGCCGAGTCCGCCATCCGCCATGTATTCCGGGTGGCTTCCAGTCTGGATTCAATGGTCGTCGGCGAACCGCAGATCCTGGGGCAGATCAAGACTTCCTACGGTTATGCCGCTGAATTCAAATCTTCAGGGATCATTCTCAATCGTTTTCTTCACAAAGCCTTCTCGGTCGCCAAGCGGGTGCGCACCGAAACTAAAATAGCCTCTTCCGCCGTTTCTGTCGCGTTTGCAGCGGTGGAACTGGCCAAAAAGATTCTGGGCGATCTGTCGGATAAAACCGTCATGTTGATCGGTGCCGGCGAAATGTGCGAGCTGGCCGCCAAACACTTCCTTAACAGCGGTGCGAAGGGGGTGATGGTCACCAACCGTACTTTTGAGCGGGCAGAGCGTCTGGCAGAGGAGTTCTGTGGTGAGGCCATCCGGTTCGAAGCGCTCTTTGAACACCTTCATCGGGCCGACATTGTCCTGTCGTCTACCGGCGCCCCGCACTGCATAATCGGACCGAAGGATGCCGAAGAGGTCATCAAGCGCCGCAGATTCAAGCCGATATTTTTCATTGATATTGCCGTGCCGCGCGATATCGACCCGAAAGTTGACGATGTCGAGAACGCCTACCTCTTCACCGTCGATCATCTTCAAGATATAGTTCAGGCCAATCTGGCCCAGCGGAGTCTGGAAGCTGAAAAAGCCGAGGAGATAATCGATCAGGAGATCGGACAGTTTCATAAATGGCTTTCGACGCTGGAAGTGACCCCGGCTATAGTCGCTTTGCGAAGCCGCTTTGACGAGATTCGCCGGGCAGAGCTTGACAAAACCATCGCCGGCTGGAAGGAGTTGCCCCCCGATGCCGAAAAAAAGCTGGAATCTCTTACGCTTGCCATGATGAACAAGTTGCTTCACTCCCCGACATTTGTACTTAAGCAGGCCGGACAGGGGGGGCGGGTTGATCTGTATGTCGATGCCTTGAAGCAGTTGTTTGAACTTGAGGCTCTGCAGCGCGATGATGAAGAATTGGAACTGGAAGAATAGCGTCACTACATTTGCTGACTACTCATGAACGAAATGGAGAACAGTATGCCCCCCAAACAGATTCGAATCGGAACTCGTGCCAGTCAGTTGGCGCTCTGGCAGGCCAACTGGGTAAAGTCCGAACTTGAGAAGCGTTATCCCGGTATGGAAGTCACGTTGACCAAGATAAAAACTATCGGCGATAAGATTCTGGATGTCCCCCTGGCCCAAGTTGGCGGCAAGGGGCTGTTCGTCAAGGAGATCGAAGAGGCGATGCTGCGGGACGAGATCGACATCGCCGTACACAGCATGAAGGATGTGCCGACCGATTTTCCGGAAGGACTGGGACTGCACTGCATCACCGAGCGCGAAGATCCGCGCGATGCGGTGATATCCCGTAATCTGAAGTTTGCCGATCTGCCACAAGGAGCCCGCATCGGCACCAGCGCGCTTCGCCGTCAGGCTCAACTCCTGAAAGTGCGTCCCGATCTGCAGATGGTTATTATTCGCGGCAACGTTGAGACCCGCATCAGAAAGCTTACCGAAGACAATCTGGATGCGGTCATTCTGGCTGCCGCAGGTCTTAAACGCCTCGGTTTCACCGATAGCGTCGGGGAGTATCTGGACACCGATCTCTCCATTCCGGCCATCGGTCAGGGCGCTCTGGGGATCGAGTGCCGTCTCGCGGACCCTGTCATAACCGAGACGATCGCCTTTTTTAACCATGCCGACACCAGCCATGCCGTCCGGGCGGAACGTGCCCTGCTCAAACGGTGCGAGGGGGGGTGCCAGGTGCCTATCGCCGCTCACGGAACGGTCGAGGGCGGTCAGTTGCGGCTGGTAGGTTTCATTGCCGCCGTTGATGGTCAGCGCTCGGTTCGCGGCGAAATCAGCGGCCCGGTTGCCGAATGCGAGCAGTTGGGTATCCGCCTTGCGGATCGGCTGTTGGCCGAAGGGGGCAAGGCAATCCTGGAAGAGGTGTATCAGAGGTCGATCGGTGAATAACGGCATCGTCTACCTGGTGGGCGCCGGTCCCGGCGACCCGTCACTGATCACACTGCGCGGCGTGGAATGTTTGAAAAAAGCCGAGGTGGTGATCTATGACTATCTGGCGAACGAACAGCTGTTGTCTCACGCTCCGGAGAGCGCCGTACGAATTTACGCCGGCAAGATAGGCGGGCGTCATAATCAGGGGCAGGACGAGATAAACAATCTGCTGGTTGAAAAGGGTAGGGCCGGAAAGGTTGTGGTGCGCCTTAAAGGGGGCGATCCCTTCGTGTTTGGCCGTGGCGGAGAAGAGTGCGAGGCGCTGCGTGAGGCCGGCATACCCTTTGAAGTCGTTCCGGGGGTCACCGCGGCTGTAGGGGCCTCCGCATACTCCGGTATCCCGTTAACCCATCGGGATATTACCGCTTCGGTAGCTTTTGTTACCGGTCAGGAGGGGAAGGGCAAAAATGAATCCAACATCGACTGGGATCGTCTTTCGTTAGGTGGCGGCACGGTGGTGTTTTACATGGGAATTACCACCTTGCGCCATAATATGCAGCGGATGATCGAGCATGGCAGGTCGCCTGAAACGCCGGTGGCGCTGGTACGCTGGGCCACAACCGACTGTCAGCAGGTGCTGGTGGGAACATTGGCCGATATCGCCGACCGGGCTGACGAGAGCGGCTTCAAACCGCCGGCTATAACCATTGTCGGCGAAGTGGTTTCGCTGCGGGAGAAGCTGAAATGGTTCGACAAGCGGTCGCTCTGCGGAAAAAAGATCGTTGTCACTCGCGCGGCCGAGCAGGCCGGTGAATTCTCCGCCAAGCTGGCGACGCGCGGAGCAACGGTACTGGAATGTCCCACAATCCGCCTGGTGGAACCGGAGAGCTGGCAGCTGCTCGACCTGGCTATTCGTGAATTGTCGGGGTATGACTGGCTGGTGCTGACATCGGGCAATGCGGTTCGCTACTTTTTTCAGCGACTGGATATGCTCGGACTGGATGCCAGAGCCTTGGGAAGCTGCAGGATCTGCGCCGTCGGTCCAAAGACCGCCGATGAGATTCGCTCGCATGGCATAAAGCCGGATCTGGTGCCGAACGACTACAAAGCCGAAGGCGTTATCGACGAATTTTCCCGTCTGGATATGCACAACAACCGGGTACTGTTCCCCCGGGCCGACAAGGCCCGAGACATTATTCCCCGCGAACTGAAGCGGATGGGAGCGCACGTGGACAGCCCGGTGGCATATCGCAATATTTTTCCGGATCGTCTCCCGCCCGAGACACTTTTTGCACTGGAAAAGCGCTCAGTGGATTGCATCACTTTTACGTCGTCATCGACCGTGCAAAATCTGGCCGCCATGCTGGGAGAAGAGTTGCTGCACGATATGCTTAAAGGGGTGGCCGTTGCGTCAATCGGACCGATAACTTCAAAGAGTTGCCGCGATCTGGGGCTGAGGGTTGATATCGAACCGAAGTCGCACACTCTGGATGCTTTGGCCGAGGCGCTTGAAGCTCATTTCGGTTAAGCCGGTTTCCAGCTTCTCTCCGATACAACAAAAAAAGGCCCTGCGATTGCAGGGCCTTTTTTGCGATACATGAATCTGTCGGCTCGATTATACCAATTCCAACGCGCTGAAGAAATATGGAATCTCAAACGCAGCAGTTTCGGGAGCGTCGGAACCGTGGGATGAATTCTCCTCGATATTGACGGCGAAATCCTTGCGGATTGTGCCCGGCTCTGCGTTGGCAGGATTTGTTGCGCCCATCAGGGTGCGCCAGTCGGCGATGGCATTTTCTTTTTCCAGGCAAAGCACGATCACCGGGCTGCGGGACATAAAAGCACACAGGTCATTGAAAAAAGGGCGTTCGCTGTGAACATAGTAAAAGCCTTCAGCCTGTTTTCTGGTCAGCTGGATTTTTTTCATTCCTGCAATTGTGAACCCTTTTTCTTCGATTCTTGCCAGGATTTTACCAGCGAGCTTGCGCTCAACTGCATCCGGTTTGATGATTGCAAATGTACGTTCCATGATGATTCCTCCGATTGATATCTGAAAATGTGAACTCTTCTGATATCACCACAACTGTATATTTGTCAAGTTTTTAGGGCTTTTTTACGGGAGTTTGTTTTTTTCTGCTTGCAATATAAAAATGGAGATGGTATGAAAACAACTCACTTGCCCGGGTGGTGGAATTGGTAGACACGCAAGATTCAGGTTCTTGTGCTCGCAAGGGTGTGCTAGTTCGAGTCTAGTCCCGGGCACCATCAGAAGAATAAAGGCTTTACGGGTTTCCGTAGGGCCTTTTTTCTTGCCAATTTGCTTCCGTGAAAACCATTTTAGTGCATATTTAGTGCAGTCCTTACAACAGGCCACGATTATTCCCACTAATAAAGATCAAACCCAGCCGATAAAATTCTCCCCCCTCTATCTATCGAAGGTCCCTTTTTACAAATGGTATTGCACCAAATTATCACTAGTTCTGAAAGAAGTTGCACTAATATTGCACTAAAATCTTCTTTATAATTTATAATACGTTGATATATTTGTAGTGTTCGGCATTTTCACAAGATTATATATCATGCGTTGACAATTGTTTCTGTTTGGATTACTTTTTGCTGAATTTTATCTGTTGATGCTGGGAGGAATTATGGCAAGCATAACCAAGTATAACGGCGTGAAGGGCGTTACGTATAAAGCCACTATCCGGATGATCGGTTATCCTACGCAGTCAGTCACCTTTAAGCGCAAGACTGATGCCGTCAAGTGGGCCAAAGAAACAGAAACAGCCATATACAACGGCAAACACTTCGAGACGATCAAGGCCAAGAAGCACACTGCTTCGGAATTAATTGATAAATACATCGAGGAAGTGTTACCCAAAAAAAAGGCAAACACTGCTGAAGGGCAAAAACCGCAGCTCGAATGGTGGAAGAATGAAATTGGTAAGCACACCCTTGCCAACGTCACGCCGGAATTGATTGATGAGTGTAAAAAGAAGCTTTTACAACAAAAGACATACAAGGGTACTACCATGGCCGGTTCTACGGTCAACAGGTATCTGGCGGCATTGTCGCACGTATTCACAAAGGCGGTTAAAACATGGCGCTGGATTGATAAGACTCCCTTTGCACAAGTCGAGAAGGAATCAGAGCCAAACGGTAGAGTTCGCTTTCTATCCGACGATGAAAGGGACAGGTTGCTAGACGCTTGTAAAGCCAGCCATAATAAGCACCTTTATCTTGTGGTCTTGCTAGCTATTTCGACAGGTGCCCGGAAAAATGAGATAATAGGTCTTAAATGGGAAAATGTGTCTTTTGACCTTCAAAGAATAATACTTGTGGACACAAAGAATGGCGATACTAGAGCTGTCCCCCTTGTGGGTGAGGCATTCAACCTGCTTAAAGAGCATTCTAAGGTAAGGCGTATCGATACACCGCTTGTGTTTCCCCGTGTAGGCAAAAAGGGCAACCAGTCAATGTCAATCCGTACAGCGTGGGATAATGCTGTTATCGCCGCGAATCTTGATGACTTCCATTTCCATGATAATCGCCATACTTGTGCTTCATACTTGGCGATGAATAACGCAAGTATGCCAGAGATTGCTGCTGTACTCGGACACCGTACACTTGAGATGGTCAAGCGTTATGCTCACCTATCAGAACAACATACACTTGGAGTTGTAGAGCGGATGAACAAGAAGATTTTCGGATAATGCCACGCTGTACAATGTTGTCCATGAGGATGCATATTATCTCCTCTTGTCCAGGTGTTAGCAACCTGATCTTTGTAAAAACCCATGACGTATAAACCCCGGCCACCGTAACGGATGCCATTCAGTCAGGAGATTCTGATCCCAAGCCCCAAACTACTTTGAATCAGCTGCACAGACCGCGGTTGCCTCACCCCAAATCCTTTTATGTCGGATCGTCAGGGTAGCATTTACCACTTGGGTGTTGGCTTGACGTAATCCCTCGTTAGAAATAAACTGTCTCTGAACATACAATTCCTTTCAGTTGGACATCAATATCTTCCGGGAACATGGTAGTGTCTCAGTTTGAAATATTACATTTCAAACTGTGACACTACCCGGGAACATGGGTTTCTTGCATTCGAGCAACGATATCCCCACTTCAAGTGTCTGCATAAGGGGTTTGTGTTGTGGATTTGTGCAGCGAAACTCCAGGTTATTCAGCAGTTCCGGTAGCATTCGCCGATAATGAACACGATAGGAACTCTGTACTGCAGGGGAGCTGTGTGATGAATGATGTAGAATCAGAAAAAAATCAGCTGGAGAAATGAAATATTTCTGTAGCGAGATAGGTATCACTGGCATTTGGAAATTTGATCCATGGTAGTGTTGATGCTGGGTTACCCCAAAGTAAGCGAAATAGGCCACCCGTATATGGATGGCTTTCTTTTTTGGAGAAGCGGTTACTCTTCTGGCAGGGAATCTTTTCCCAATTTATGTTGTTTGTATATGTGCTCAACCTCACGTTTAAATGGCTGTAGTTGCGCTAACAAGTCTTTAGAGACGCGGCCCTCTACAATAGAAGTAGCCACACTAATTCCAAGCTGGACTATGGTATCCATGGGGATGCATATTATCTCCTCTTGTTCCCTCCCCTTGTCCAGGTGGATAGTAACCTGTTCTTTGTGAAAACCTATGCCGTACAAATCCCTTTCTCCCCGTAATTCTGCCACAGTTGTCTCAAAATAAGCAGCTAACTTCTCGAGGCTTGCTTGTGTCGGCTCAGTCCCCCCAGCCAGATATTTATCTACACTATTCGGGTTGATCCCCGTTTTCTTGCAGAATTGGTTAAGGCTTATTTTTGCAGGTATCTCCTGTTTGAGCAGTTCAATTACCCGCTTTGGTGTTGTCGCCATATTGCCTCCATTTTCCAAAATTCGTTCATCTATTTACTACAGTAAAAAAAAGATGTTGACAACCAATTTCTACTGTAGTAAATATGGACTATATTTTACAGTAGTAAATTGGTTGCTGACAAAACGACACAATCAATAATTAGCGGTATACAGCCGCAGAAAGGAGACCACAAAATGAAAATGACAGTTCAACAGTACGTCGATAGCCATCCCTATTACAGCATGGCGGCATTTCGCTGGATTCTGTTCAACAGGACAGCAAATGGAATTAACAAAGCTGTAATCAAGATCGGCAAAAAGATCCTAATCGACAGTGAAGCAGCCGAAGATTGGGAAAATAGTCAGCGCGAGGTAGCAGCTTAAAAAGGACAGCCTCCATTCATATGGCCGGAAGCAATGTATCGTAACGTAACGTAACGTTACTGCGATACGAAATCCCGTTACGATACGTTATGAAACGAAAGGAGGATATTATGTCGCGAGTTGGAGTGACATATGACCAAGTAGCCGCTGTTGCAGATGGATTGATCGCGGAAGATATCGCACCGACGAACAAGAAGGTTAGAGAGCGCCTGGGTACCGGAAGTAGTGGAACTATCCAACGCCATTTGGCCACCTGGAGATCGGTGTGTCCTCCACTTGCTGCATCGGTGACTGAATTGCCGGTAAGTATCGTTTATGCGATCAGCCAGGAGATCCTTAGGACAAAGTCTGAGGCCCGTGCTGAAATCGAATGTCGTCTAGTGATAATCCAGGCTGAGGCAACCGATTTAGCCGAAATGTGTGAAACTCTTGAAGCTGGTCTCGATGAACGATCAGCAGAACTCACCAAATTGACCCTGCAAATAAATACTCTGGTTGTCAAAATCCAGGAACAAACAGTCGAAATCGACAGGTTGACCCGGGAAATCGAGCGTGAACGTTTCACTGCCGATCATGCGCGGACTGAGGTAGCCCAGACAAGAATCAATCTCAATATTCAGGCTGAAAAGCTGTCGGAATTATCAGCCACAATCGACAATCAGAAGTCAGTAATTACCGCTGAATCGACGGGTAAAATTACCGCTGAAAAAAACGAAGCGGTAATTGGTGCCAAATTCGAGGCAGAACAGCAAAAAAACATTTTGCTGGAATCTGAAAAAGTAACTTTTACTACTCAATTGACTGCTGAAAAACAGTTAGCTGAATCGGCACGAATAGAAGCTGCCATTAAAACTGACAACCTTGAGTGCCAAGCAGCTGTTTTGGCGCAGAAAGTTTCTGAGATAAAACAATTAACCGAATTTTATGAAACAGAAAAAAATGATCGTTTCGCCATTGAAAAAATAGTCGCGGTGTTGAATGAACAATTGGATGCAGCGCGTAAATCAGCAGATTCAGTGCGATTAGAGGTAACAGAAAAAACAGACCGGATTCATAGCTTGACTGATGTGCTGAAGCAGAAAGATTCAGAAATTTCTGATTTATCAGAATTCTACGAAACAGAAAAAAATGCTCGTAATGCGGCTGATATGAACATTGCAGCTCTCGTTACAAGGCTGGATGAACAGGACAAGGCAAATATTCATTCACTGCAATAGACGGATTTCGTTCAATTCCGATAACGCTATTAATAGGTATAGAACAGTTTTTAGCAGCAAACAGCAGGTGTATCCAGAGCCGTCGTGCCAATGTGGCCCGGCCTAACACCACCCCCAAGGGATTAGCCCACCTAAGCAGCACGCTCTTTCATTACGAGGTAAACGGATCCTTCCCTCCAATGATCGTAGTTGAACCAGGTACCATATATTATGGCTGACCAGGTACCGCCCTGAGTCACGGCGCTGTTGAAAGCGTTATCTGATCAGCAAAATCAAGGACCTGTCCGACGTGAGCCACCCTTGGTAGAGTCTCGGTTTGCATCAGGCATGGACGATGAAAAAGAATTTGGACATGTTCCGGGTTCACATCGTCACGTACAAAGGGACACTGCTAAGCAGTAAGACGGAGCTGCTACCGTCGGCAGGCGATGCCAAAAAAGAGCAAGTCATCTCAACTCGCGGGCTGGAAACGGCTAGAGGCACAGGAACCATGAAACATCGTTGGCCCAGGTCTGCACACTCACAGATCGAGGCAGTATTTCATTCGATTCGTTCAATCCGTCAGACAAAGTTGGATTCTCCACTGGGTATCCGTTCGTTCGGATCATGGAAGGTCTACAAGTATGAGTCTCACCGCTTCGCTGATTCAATGTGTCGGAATGGACACACCAACATTCTCGACACCCAGACAGTGCATAAAGAAATGGCCATCTATTTGGAGGAACGGCTTGCCCTGTATGTCTTAAAGAAACGTTCCAGGCAGACAATGGAAACAATTTTGTCGTCGATGGGTAAGTTTGAATTTGCCGTAAATAACTTCATTGAAGTACACGTACTAGATTTACACCGCCTGGAGGCAGAGAAGCTCCGCATGGACTTTTATGCAAGAAGCCGGAAATTGTTACGAAAATCAAGCAAGATTTTCGATAACAGAGCCTATCCTGATCCGATACGACTTATCGAAAACATCGAGGATGGTACGCTCCAGCTACTGGCATCGCTTATGTTCGAAGGCGGCTTGCGTACAGAAGGAGTGGGAGCGCCAAGCAATCATCTGAAAAATCCGTTGGGAAAAGAATGGTTGCACGGTATCGCTGCTGACCCGGTTACAGGATTCCCTAAAGGTATTGTGGCCTCTCAAGAAAAAGGTGGCAAAATTACGGAACACTACGTTTCAACTGAAACCTACCGGCGACTTGAAGAATACATAGACAGATATGGAACGCTGGAAAGCGATTACTTCAAATATCTGGAAGCAATCAATGAGGCCGCAAAAGCAACTAACCAGTATGCACGAGGTAGGGGCACTCACGGCCTCAAGCATAATTTCGCGCAGGAGCGTTATTTTGAATGCATAAGCCATGGCCTGTCCCATGAAAAGGCTCTACAGCAAACCTCTCTGGAAACCTCACATTTCCGCCTCGGAGAGACTCTAACCTATACAAGAGGGTGATATGGAAAATTTATTGAATGAGATAACCAGCCTGACAACCGCACAACGGAAAAAAGTGTTTTCATGGGTTGCAACACTGACAGACACAGAAATTATCGAGATTTTTCAGGACAGTGTTAAAAAAGCGTTTCAGCTCAAAGAGGAACGTCCCGACCTTTCCGGTAAAGTTGGTAAGTATTGCGCCTTCATTTTTGCGGCTCGCAAGGCCGGTTGGGATACGAAAACAGGTAAAGGTTTTCGAGTAGCGGAAGCAAAACAGTATAGTGATTTTTCTCACCTCCGTCAGGCTAAAGCCGCAGCAGTAATCGAGCGGGGTCGGACTCCGGTGTTGCGACGGAAGTTGCTTGCGTACTGGGGTGAGGTCAAAGAACTCAAGACCAAAGGTTTGGGATTCCGGCCAATTTCTGACTATCTGAATAAAACTCGTAAATTGAAGACCAGCGCATCATACCTGGCTAAACTTTGGAAGGAGGTTGAAGTCAATGGTGTATCTTGATTTTAAGGGGATCGGGGTCGAGGCCACGGTTGAAATGAAACAACATCTCTACAAAGACTTGAAAAATGACAAACGCACTCGGCTTGAAAAGAAGGCCATTGTTACTGTCCGATTTTGGAATCTAATTATTGGGAATGGAGATCTTACGTTTATTAAATCAATATTCCAGTTTTTTATGAGCTCTTATTGGAAGCGTACCAGTAAAGAGGGAAGCAAGATTGTATTTGAAAAGGAACTTTTCTATGATAACCGGCATGAAGCCCCTCAATCACTCCACTTTACAGCTCGCCAAAAAGGCAAAGAACATTTTTTACAAATAATTTTGAAAGATAGAGGTATGTCGACAAATGAAATTTATCTCGATGGTCAAGAGGTAATCATGCTGGATATTGCTATTGGGAAGGCAATCAGTTTATTGGCTCCAGACGAGATAGATCTCACCCCACCAACATATTAATGAGGCAAAGCACCATGAAAATGCAGTAAAAGGTCTCAGTTGTCAGGATTAATCACATTGCTGCCCATCCATGCAGTGCAATCTTCGTGGTGTGCCAACACCCAAACGGTATGAACGCTTTCATCTCCGGGGTAATCAGTGATTTTGATCCAATAACGTAACGTCGGGTATGCTTACCCTGGTGCCAGATGAGTGCTGATCCGTTGGAAGCGAAGTAAGAACCGAACGGGAATAGGCCGAGTTGGCTGAATATCAACTCCGTTTCTTCGAAACGGCTTTTTCGAAGAAAAGAGAATTTTGAATGCAATCGAACCATGCCGGGTTTTGATTGAACTGCTGACGGACAAGTAGGCTCGCCTCTTGTCGCCGGAGAAAATGGCTCCGGACAAATGGCCAAATTGGCCGCCTGCCACCAAGCATTGTGGAGGTCACTAACACCCTTATTGGGTGTAGGAGACCTGCCATGATGCCAGAAAATCCCGCTACTAAAACAACAAGAAACAATACACACTCGGTTCCACCAAATTGCAGATGCGAGCAACTCGCTCAAGTAGTAGTTGTAAAGAAAGCAGATAAATCAAAACATGTTAAAAAGCATGCTCCGTACAGCGACAAGAAAGAATATGACAAGTTTTACACGAAAGAATCTGTAGCAATCGATTGTTTGAAATCGTTAAACCTTGATGATTACGATTTTGTTATTGAACCTTCCGCAGGAAGCGGAAGTTTCTTCAGAAACATTGATCACGAAAATAAAGTCGGGCTTGATATCAAACCAGAATGTTGCTCTATTAATGAACAGGACTGGTTTCGCTACAAAATTGACAAACGATTCAAGAGGGTATTGATTGTTGGAAATCCTCCCTTTGGGATAAACAACCAATTATCGAAAGCTTTTATCAAGCATGCTTCGTCTTTTGATGCGGTTAAAACAATTGCGTTCATTCTGCCTGATGCCTATAACAAACATACTTCACAAAGACACGTTCCTCTTGAATTCAGGCTTAAATATTCAAAAAAACTCCCTCGCAATAGTTTTGAAATAAATGGGATCCCTTATAATGCTCCGTGCACTTTTTTTATATTCGATAAATCGTTTGGTGTCGATTTAAGATTCCAACCTGAAAACTACAAGGATACTAAAGACTTTATATTCGGCACTAAAGCCGACTATGATTTTTTCGTCTTAGGAGCGGCGCCTCATAGAGTATCTAATTCACCGACCCCCAAAAACAGGGGATACTATATTAGAGCTCGTGAAAGCGTTGACGTTGAACGTGTAAAAGAAAATTTCAAAAGGTGTCCGTGGACAGGTAACGGTTCTGCGCCAGGTGGTGCAGCTTGGCTACTTAAGGAGGAGATAGTTTGTCAGTATAGAAAACAATTCGAAGATGGTTGTGGGTAGGTGCCACTTTGGTCATTTAAAGGAGGGGTTGATCGTTCGCTAAAATGTTGTGATCTTAAATCCACGAAAAGGCCTGTATCCCCGTCTAATTGGATACAGGCCTTTAAAGAGAGGTTGAAGATATCTATTTCCTTCAGCCATCAGGATTAACCACATTATCGCCCATCCATGCAGTACAATATTCGTGATGTGCCAACACCCAAACGGTATGAATGCTTTCGTCTCCGGAGAAAGCCGCGCCCGGAGGGGCGTGCTCACATGCAACGTTCATTTTTGCGGCCTCAACAGCTTCAACGGCTTCGTCCTGAATCATCTTGATGATCTTGTGCATAGGAATAGCTCCTGATTCTGTGGTATATGAAAAAACGGTCAAGTTACCAGCGGTTTTTTTACTAAAACATAGTCTAATTGCCCCAAAGTGCGTATTCCGGTGAAACCGTCCGGTGACACTGACGGTTTGGCGGCCGCCATTCCGGTGGGAATGCGGCCACCGTTCCGCTGATTCCGGCCAGTGTCGAGAGTGTGTCTCGGGGTGGGTGTTTTTACACTGTCACAGTTTT
>CAIYDX010000350.1 GCA_903925005.1 uncultured Geobacteraceae bacterium | reverse complement strand
GTCTCGCGGATAATATGTGTGATAAGCATGGGTTCCTCGCTCAGATAGAATGGTTGGTCGCGCTTCCATAACTACCTGATGGAGCCCATGCTTTTCAATTATTAAAGATCAAAATCATGCATTAAATACTGTGACGAACCCTTTTTTATAATAACCTCGAAGGATGCTTTGGATGCCTTGTATGAGCGCAAGGCTGAGGTCGCATCGTTATAATCAGGTCCAGTGCCGTTGATTCCCCACCCCGAGTTGCCATGGTCCGAGGTCACTATGACAAGAGTGTTCGGATTGGCGGCAAGATATGAATCGATAACGGCAAGAGTATCATCAAGCTCCATAGTGTCCATGATTGCACCCCAGGCATCGTTAGAGTGGTTTGCATGGTCTATCCTGCCTGCCTCTACCTGAAGAATGAAGCCACGCGGGTTGAGGGAGAGCTGCTTCAGCGCTGCGGTTGTCATCTCAGGAAGTGTCGGCTGTTCGGTACTGAGAGCTTTGTCATTGAGCCGATCGACATAATATGCCAAATGTGAAGTTGCAAAAGTCCCTATAAGCGGTTTTCCGGCGACTTCTCTCTCCAAAAGCTCTGCCCGGTTCCGAATAACATTAAAGCCTGCTCTAGTGAAACCTGAAAACAAATCTTTTTTGTCCGGCCTACATGCTGCATCAAAATGTACGCTGCCACCTCCAAGTAGAACATCCGGACGGAAGGCGAGCATGTCCAGCGCTATATCATCCTCCAGATCTCGGTGCTGTTGGTGAGAGACCCAGGCGGCCGGCGTTGCATGGGTAACCCTGGTCGTTGTCACCATTCCGCACCCATATCCTTCATCTTTGAGTAGTTCGAGTATGGTAGTTAGCGGACGACCATTGGGGAGAACCGCCAGCATCCTGTTGGCGGTCTTGACACCGGTAGCCCAGGCAACCGAGGCAGGCGCCGAGTCGGTGACGATACTTGAAAGGCTGGCTGTTGAAACGTAACCGACGGAAGATCGTTGATCGCGCAATCGAGCATACAGGTTGGAGTCGGCCCGGCCAAAAACTCCGGTACGAATCTCGTGCATTGCCCGTGTCACACCGAGCGGCATTCCGTCGCCGACAACAAAAATCAGCCCTTTGCCTTTGCATTGGTCAAATGTCGTCATCGCAGATGCTTCGCAACGATATGGCAATAGTGCGTAGAGCGCCCCGGTACCAAGCAGCTTAATTAGATCGCGGCGGCTGATTCCTGAAGGTGTTACGGTTTCCATACTCAAATCGTCCTGTTTTTGTGGTTCAAACTTTTAGATTTTTGTAAAATTCCTGGAAAGTTTACCACAAGCCGCATTACGATGGTGTTTCAGTTTTGATGTTTTTTAGTGACTATATCATGTCGGATCAAAATCTTTTTGTAACCAAATCGTTGCGAGATTGCTACGTAACAGCTGTCCAAATTCTGCTATATTGTTCAAGTTTAGAGCGTATCTTATTATAATTATGAACCATTTCACAACCACATTTTGCTTGGGAGATCATGAAACCGTTCCTGTTCGTTAACCATTTGTCCGGCAGCTATGCCCGCAAAAGAATAAACATGGCTATCACCCGCTTGAAAAATGCCGGTATGGCTCCGACAGTATTTTCCGTGACTACACCTTCAGAGATATTTTCCTGTTGTCGCGAAATTTATGAGTCCGACAACTCCCCCTTGGTAATTGTTGCTGGAGGTGATGGCACTATAAACGCTGTGGTAAACGGTCTCTTGCCTAATACCGCTACACTGGCAGTACTGCCGATAGGTACCTCGAACGTTCTGGCAGCCGAACTCGGCATCAAATCGGTAAAAAATGGTATCAAACGTATAGTGAAGGGAAAAACTCAACCGCTCTCGGTGGGGTTGCTGAAACTTGAGCAGAGCAGCCACCGTTTTGTGCTCATGGCTGGTATCGGGTTGGACGGCTCAGTAGTCAGGGATGTGTGGCCTATGGGAAAGCGGCTGCTGAAACAGGGAGCTTACGCTCTTTCCGCACTGTTAAGTGCATTCAAATGGGATCGGAGCCTGATCGAAGTTATAACTGCGGACAGAAGAATTGAATGTCACAGCGTCATAATTTGTAGCGCTTCTCGTTACGGGGGCGACTTCATCCTCTCGCCCGAAGGTGATGTGTTCTCGCCTGGACTCACAGCAGTTTGCATCAGTAAAAATAAAAGGCGAAGTTATTTACGCCTTGCATACGAAATCTTCTGCGGAAAAGCGGATATCAGTAACGAGCTTGTCCGCGTCCCAGCTAATGGGCTTGAGATTCGTGGCTCCAAGCCAATTCAGATTGATGGTGACTTTGTAGGCTACAGTCCTGCAAGGATTACTGCGGTGCCCAATTTTGCCCGTATCATTGTCTGACCGGTTTTCTGTAATGAAGATGCCCATCCGGATGATTATTCCGGCCTCCCTCCTGATAGTACTCTCCATACGTCCGGCCCATGCTTTGACAATCTCAATCGACGCTTCAGAACGTTTGTGTTTCAATTCCGTTGGTTCCATTGCAATTTCCGATGCTGCCGAACTTCTACGCCGTTCTTTTTCCCGTTCACTGGTTGCCCACAACATCCGCACCTGTCAAATACGAATCGTGTTGCCGGATGTCGTTTCTAACAGGGATTACTGCATTCCGGGCCCATCTGTGCGCCCCTATCTATGTACTGCTGTGCCGGATGCTTCGTATTGCTGGAGTTCGCGCAAGTGCAAGGGAACTATTATCCTGACGTTGGAAGCTTCCTCTCCGGAAGGGGTTGCTGCTGGACTGTACGGTCTGTTGCAGGAGAAGCTTGGTTTCAGATTCTATCATCCACGAGAAAGCATCGTACCATCTCTGAAAAAATGGCCGTTTCCGGAGCAGTTCTCATTTGCCGGTTCGCCGCGCTTTGAAAAACGTGGATTTCATCTTCATACTCAGCATCCGACTGAACTGACAGAGCAGCTTCACGACCCTTCGCTTGCCGGCGCTTTTGAAGATGTGAAGTGCTATATCGATTGGTTGGCGCGCAACGGCCAAAATACATTCCAATTCTTCCTGCTGCGTGAAGTAGATCGTAAAACATGGCCAGCACACGCCCGTCGGATTGTGGAGTATGCCCACAGTCGCGGAATTCGCTGTGGAATTGAAATTTCTCTTTCCATGATCCAGCAGCAGGCATTTCAAACCATTACTATTTTGCGACTTTATCCGTCATACCAACAGCAGGTGGACGATACACTCGCCTGGCTATTTCAAGCGCCGTGGGATTATGTAAGCCTTGATGTCACCATGGGTGAACATTTGCCGTTTCTGGATAAACTCTTGCCTGATGTTCAGATGCATATTGAACAGCAGGTAGAGAAAAAATATGGGGCTCGTCTGATGTATGCCACCCATGTCATCGCCGCAAATAACGGCATGAAAGTGCGGCGTCCCAAACTCCCCAATAGTGGCATCATGATCCATTCTGTCATGTGCTATTCAGTTTCTGAGCATAAGGCGCCGGTATATGGCAACCAAAACCAGCGCTTTATGCTTGAGGCTGCTATTGTCGAAAGCAAGCGTCGCGAAACCTGGTATTGGCCTGAGTCTTCCTACTGGGTAGGATTTGACACTTCAGTGCCACTTCTCCTTCTTCCGTATCTGGATACGCGCTGGGAAGATATGGAAACAATGGCGCGACTCGGAGTAAGCGGCCATCTCACCTTTTCATCAGGATGGGAGTGGGGATACTGGCTGGTCGACTGGAGCATCGCCCGCTGGGCATGGCAGCTGAAGGACAATGACAGAGAACGACCGACATCTCCCATGTCGCGGGTGACTGAGCTGTGCAACGACCCGGAACTGAAGTGGCTAATGGCACAAGCTCTGGCGCTACAAAATGCTTACCTGAAAGACAAAGAACTTCTCCGTTTTATGTCGGCTTTAACTCCGTTCTCGGAGTTGCCGCATCCCTTCAACAAACCATTTCAACCGGAACCGAAGTTTCGTTACGGTTGGTTGTTAAACGAGGCAACATCCGCCGAAGCGTCTCAAGCGTTGACCGAACCGGTGGCTGATCTTGAGGGATACGCATTGCGGATGGGAGAGATTGCAAATTGTCTGGAGAAAAGGATCAATCAGCTTAACAAGGACGGAAAGATCGGAGAGACCCCGTACAGATTGCTGGTTGAGCTTGAACGGGGGCTTGAAGTGACGGCATTGCGTGCCAGGCATCGAGCTTTGACATTGCGGGCGCTGCTGGCAAAAAGAGGAGAACACGCCGGAAAAATCGACCATTCGCGTGTTTCGGAACCGCTTCTTGCGAAGGCGAAACTGGTGCGCCACCAGGCATTGATTCTGGTTCAACGCCAGGAAGACATTTACCGCTACCAGGCAGAGCAGATCGCCCGGCAGCGCCTCAGCATAACCGCCTATCCTTTCGGCTATCTGTACCCCGCATCAAATCTTTTTTTCTGGGAACGGGAAGAGGAACAGGTGCGGCATGAGCGTTTCGACGCCCTGTTCATGAACCTGTGGGATATGCGGAGAACATTGGGGCTGGGAAGTCTTTTTATTAGATAAAGAAGAAGTTATTTCCCGAAAATAGGTATAAACATTTGATATGTAATGTACGCTACAAGAGCTGATGCCGGGATTGTAAGTACCCAGGCAATCAGAATTCGCTGAGCCACCTTCCAGTTAACAGCAGATATGCGTTTGGTAAGGCCGACCCCGAGAATGGTTGAGGTAATTACGTGAGTGGTACTAACCGGCATACCAAAAGACGATGCCCCCAGAATTACCCCGGCTGAAGCGGTTTCAACACAAAACCCATGAACCGGTTGCAGCTTTACAAAATCTCTGCCGATTGTTTTGATGATCCGCCAGCCACCGGCAGCTGTTCCAAGTCCCATTGAAATTGCACATGCCAGCTTAACCCACATGGGCACTTCAAAAGAGGGAATTACCCCATATGACAAAAGCGCCATAGTGATGACGCCCATGGATTTCTGCGCATCAGCGGTACCATGAGAAAAGGCCATGAAGGCTGCAGACGCGACCTGTAGGCGCCGAAATCCCTTATTGAGAGGCCCGGGCGAACTTTTACGAAAAGCCCACATGATGATCAGCATGAAGATGAAACCGAATATGGTGCCGATAATTGGTGAGATAACAAGTGCCAGAACAATTTTTTTCAATCCGGCCCAGTGGAGCGCATTCACGCCGGCATGAGCCAGTACGGCGCCGACAAGCCCGCCAATGATGGCGTGTGACGAAGATGATGGCATACCGTAGTACCACGTTACGATATCCCAAATAATAGCCCCGATTATTCCCGCAAGTACAACCATTTGGGTAACGTTATCTTTGTCAACAATACCTTTGCCGATAGTCCCAGCCACCTTGGTGGAAACCATGGCTCCGGCAAAATTCAGGAACGCAGCCATAAAGATTGCGCCTTTAACCGAGATCGCTCTGGTGGAAACGCATGTTGCTATCGCGTTGGCCGTATCATGAAAGCCGTTGACATAATCAAAAATCAGGGCAGCTGCGATAACGAGAATAAGAAGAATCAGTGTGACATCAAGCATTTTTTACGACCACGCTTTCCAGGATATTGGCCGCATCCTCACATTTATCGGTGGTTCGTTCCAGTATCTCGTAAATTTCCTTCCACTTGATCAACTGAATTGGATCTTTCTCATCGTCAAACAGACGGCTTATCGCCTCGCGGCACACATTATCCGCTTCATTTTCCAGGGAGTTCAGCTCGACGCACTGTTCATGGATATCATCGTGCCGTTTGCCCAGATGATTCAAGGCACTGCTGATGGTGTGACAGCATCTTACAATTATAAAAGCCAGCTCTTTTGCCTCCAGTGTCGGTTTATCGATACGGTACATAACAAAGCGCTGTGCCGAAGCGTCAATTAAATTCAAAATACTGTCAAGTACTGTGGCCAGAGCATAAATGTCTTCACGGTCAAAAGGGGTAATAAATGTAGTGTTCAACATTGTGATGATTCTTTTTTTCTGAGCATCTCCTTGATGCTCAATTTCCTTAATTGCACATTGCCCTTCACCCGGATTGTCGTATTCATCCAGCATCAGCTTCAATCGTTCTGCACCTGACACGAGAATCAGTCCCATTTCCTGAAACATTGCAAAAAACTTCTCTTCTTTGGGAATTAATCCGAACACGCTCCTATCTCCTCTTAACCATGTTTTTATTGTACTGTGACCCTATCTATAACATACTAATGTTACAGTGATGTTACGAGTTGGTTACTTTGTAGAAATTTCTGAGTTTTTGGCGGCAACGGGGAAACTGCAAATGAAGAAATCAATGGAGTAATGAGCTGAAATGCTCATTACAAGATCGTTAGTAGGTGTTGTCCATTCAATTTGATACCTGATTGTATGATTGTTGGCAGTACTACGACTTCAAGGCCTCCCCCCTTGGATAAGGGGGGCTTGAGGGGGTTAGAGATGTTACATGGCACCAGTCAGGCACAGCAGTATACCTGTTCTAGGTTATGCGCACCTGAGAAATGGAGTTTATATTTTTGTAACTGTCCAATAAAACAGATTATTTTTTTATTTTCTTTTTAGATTTTTTAATTTCAGTACCTTCTTCAGGCGCTTTGGCTGTAGTTTTTGCCTCAGTTTTCTTTGTCTTTACGGCAGGAACGCTTTTTTGTTCCTTGATCCCTAAATGTTTCTCTATGCCAGGGATCGCCTCGCCACCGTTTTTCCGATATTTTTGATATCCTGCAGCGATCTCTTTGTGCACTTTAATAAAGGCTTCCAGCTTAGGAACCATTGCCGTCACCGCTTGAAAATCTTCTTCTAATGCCAACACTGTTTTTTCCTTTTTACTCATTGCAGTTCCCCCCGTTTTTAACTAAATGACCTTTTTTGTTTATATCATTGTTCTAACCAGAGCAGTGTTACATTTATGTTAAATTTTAACCTATTTGTATAACTGATTCAAATATTACGACGTCCCCATTACTGTATTAATATCGTTTTGCCCATATCTGAACTGTTACGACAGTATTGCATTTGTGTAACATATTGATTAAGTGGATATTTTTGCTTGCGTACTAATGGCAGTTCCTGTAATCAACCCAGATAAACGATTCATAGGCAAATAATCGAAATCTGAACTGAATAAACGGAAAATGGGAGAGCGACATGAAACTGGATGAAATCAAGGAAATTGCAAAGCGACACGACATCAAGGTGAGCAAGATGAAAAAAGTAGACTTGGTAACTGCTATCCAGCAGGCAGAAAACAATGAAGTTTGTTTTGAAACTGGCAAAGCTGACAGCTGTGGGCAGGATTCCTGTCTATGGCGCGAAGATTGTGCGTAGTTGCCCTGAATGACAAAAGAATTCAACGAAATATACCTCAGTGAGGTGCTTGGAAAGAGTGTTATCAACAACAAGGGCGAAGACCTTGGAGAGCTGCGCGACCTGATCATGATTCCGGGCGAGGTTTTTCCGGAAGTTTCTCACATTGTCTTTCGCTCCAACAAGATTACTAAATCACTGCCGTGGGCAGAAGTTGCCTTGTTTACCCATGTTGTTATTTCATCGGTCGGGATCAATCCACCTGGGCTGACAAATTATGAGCCTCAGGAGGGAGAAATCCTGGTTAGGCGGGGCCTGCTTGACAAGCAGATCGTTGATGTCGATGGCGCCAAGGTTGTACGGGTCAATGATATCAAGCTGGGGAAATTTAATGACAAACTGTGTATATTCTCTGTAGACATCGGCTTCCGTGGCCTGTTACGCCGCCTTGGCTACATTAAGTTCGGCGAGAAAATAGCCCGAATGCTTAAACAGGACATACCGGCTGCCGAGATCAGTTGGGAATATGTCCAACCTCTTGAGCCACATTCATCCAAGCTGGCACTCAATATCGCTCGAAGCCAGATGAACGAAATTCACCCGGCTGATCTTGCTGACATCATTGAGAGCATCCCTATCCGGAACATCCGCACAGTTCTTGACTCAATCGACCCGGAAACCACCGGTGACGCCCTCTACGAACTTGAAGCGGACATGCGCAACATCGTAGTCAGCCAACTGGATGCCGAACAGTTGTCCGACATTTTAGAAGAGATGGAACCGGACGAAGCCGCCGATATTCTTTCTGACCTCCCGCAGGACACGGCCAAGGAACTGCTGGACAAGATGGATCAGGAGGATGCCGATGACATTCAGGAACTGTTGGATCGTGAGGACGATACGGCAGGAGGGTTCATGAATTCCGACTATTTCAGGCTGTCGCCGGACATCACCGTTGGCGCTGCTCTGGAACAGGTCAGGAAAACCGGCAACGAAGTTGAAACCATCTATTATGGCTACATTGTCACTGGTGAGGATCGGCTTGAGGGGGTTGTTTCTCTAAAAGAATTACTCATGTCTCCGTTAGCAAGCCATATCAGCGAAGTTATGGTTGAAAACATCAAGACTGTAAGCGTCGATGACGAGCTGGTTGAAGTGCTTGAAACTCTAACCAAGTATAATCTGATCGCCCTGCCGGTTATAGATGAAGATGGACAAATGGCTGGAATAGTTACGGTTGACGACATACTGGAACATTATTTACCGCGTATGCTCAAGTGGCGACGCTGACGGGAAAAACACATGTTCAACAGTATTTCCTCTTATAGATTTCTAAAACCTCTCAAGAGCTTTAGCCCTCGGAATGTGATGATTTTCCTGGCCATACTTGGACCTGGAATCATCACAGCTAATGTTGATAACGATGCCGGCGGCATCACTACCTATTCGCTTGCCGCGGCCAATTACGGTTACTCCATATTATGGATGATGATACCCACCACGATTGCGCTGGTAGTGATCCAGGAGATGTGCGCCCGTATGGGTGCTGTCACCGGCAAAGGCTTGTCGGACCTGATCCGTGAATCATTCGGCGTCAAGGTCACTTTCTACGTCATGATCGCCCTGCTGCTGACCAATATGGGTAACTCCATCTCAGAATTCGCCGGTATCGCCGCCAGTCTTGAAATATTTGGTATCAGCAAATATATTTCCGTACCTATTAGCGCTATTCTGGTTTGGCTGCTGATAGTCAAGGGATCCTACAAGGTAGTAGAAAAGGTATTCCTGGTAGCGTGCCTGGTCTATATCGCCTATCCGATCGCCGCCTTTATGGCCGGACCAAACTGGACGGTCGTCATGAAAGCAACCGTCACTCCCACATTCAAAACCGACAGCGCCTACCTGATGACCTTGATAGGTATTGTCGGCACGACTATCGCCCCATGGATGCAATTTTATCAACAGTCGGCAGTTGTGGAAAAGGGGATCACCGCAGATCAATACAACTTTTCGCGGATAGACGTCATCTTCGGATGCATCATGGCCATCGTGGTAGCGTTTTTTATGATGGTTGCCTGCGCCTCAACTATCCACCTTCATGGGTTAAAAATAGAGACCGCTGCCGACGCAGCATTGGCACTGAAACCTCTGGTAGGCCAACACGCCTCGGCATTATTCGCTTTTGGGCTTTTCAACGCATCTCTTTTTGCCGCATGTATTCTACCGCTTTCCACCGCCTATTATATTTGCGAAGGGATGGGGTGGGAATCTGGAGTCGATAAGGACTTCGAACAGGCACCACAGTTTTTCTGGCTGTTTACTATAATTATCATCATTAGCGCCGGCTTGATCCTGATCCCGAATGCGCCGCTGATGGCGATCATGTTCATTTCGCAGGTTGTAAATGGTGCAGTACTTCCATTTGTGCTGATGTTCATGCTCAAACTGATAAATGATAAAAATCTTATGGGAACCTATATCAACGGTCCGTCATTTAATATTATCGCCTGGCTCACCGTCGTTATTATGATTATCCTGACAATTGTCATGACTATAGATATGGCGGTGCCGGGGCTTACCAAGCGGATGTTGTCTTTCTAAATTGAAAATGGACATGGCGGCTAGATCGGTATGATCCGCCGCCATGTCCAAACAAGTTCCATCTTTCGGGAGATCAGACAGTCGTTATCTTTACCTTCACCGGTTCTGAATCCCACGTGATTTCCAGACAGAGCGATTTGTCAAGGCGAAGATAGGTGCCGTCAACTCCCGAAGGCGCCCACCAGCATTCGCTTCCTCGGGTTGGCAATTCGTTGAAAAGGTACAGGTCGTTATTCTTGTCTCTGGCAATGTACATGACATATCTCCTAGATGAATTCCGGTATCATTTAATTGATACCGTGAATGGTAAATCAGGCCAAGGAAAAATCTTCCATGTACTGTTTGACCTTGAAAAGATATTCCTTTTTTCTTGTTTCTTTTAAATCCCTGTACCTCTCGTTATGCCCCTTCTGATGTTGGAAATTGGCATCAATCATATGGAAATCCATATGTTGGGGATGCTCACAATGGTAACTGAAGCCGAATCGGACAGCAAATTGGCAGGTAGGGTTCTCAACCAGGCAACCGGAATAATCAGGCATAATGGGTTTTGTCAGGCATTCACACATCGTTTGCTCCTTTCTTTCTTAAACGTCTTGATAAAATATGAACAGGATATTGACACAGATAGAGTAGCATATAGAAAAGCCGGCGGAGGTTAAGATTATGTTAAACTTTCGAAACTATTTCGCAATACTACTGAGAAATCATTAACTGGATGGGGGAGTATATGTTTCCAACTGAGTTCTTCGGAGAGGTGGTTTCCGTTGACCAAATCCGCAGTCACATTCGGGCGCTGGAAGGGGTGCGTCATCCGGTAGCGGCACCAGAAGCGCTAGAGCACGCCGCCGACTATATAAAAATGTCGCTCAGAGTTCTCGAATACGAAATGGATGAGCACCGTTTCCTCGATAATAGCCGTCACTATCGGAATATTATCGGTACGCGTCGCGGACTATATTATCCTAATGAAAGCATTGTTGTACTTGCCCATTATGACACGGTTGCGGAGAGTCCGGGCGCTGATGACAATGCCAGCGGGGTTGCGGTAATGCTGGAAATAGCCTCTATGTTGGCAGAGTGCCAGTTTGAACGGACCATCCACTTCATCGGTGTAAGTCTCGAAGAAAATGAAAAGTGCGATGAGCCCTGTTCCGGAACACGGGGGAGCCGGGCACTGACGGCCCACGTCCGCGAAAACGGTTGGAATATAGAGGGGGTTTTCGTGCTCGAATCGGTTGCGTACGCCGGAGATTCTATCGTGCAGACCATTCCACTAGGGGTTACAATTCCGGTTCCCGATGTCGGAAACTTTATTGCAATAATAGGAAATGAGCGATCAAAAGAGCTTACAGAGGCTTTTGCAAGGTCTGTGAAGCGATATCGGGCCGATCTTTCCCATATCGTACTGGAGGTGCCAGGCAACGGCGAAGTACTCCCGGATAGTCGCCGGTCTGACCATGCACCTTTCTGGGATGAGGGTTTCAAGGCGATCATGATAACCGATACCACTAACTTCCGCAGCCCTCATTATCACCAGCCGACCGACACATTGGAAACACTGAATCTGGAGTTCGCCGCAAAAGTGTGTTGTGCCACGGCTGGGGCCATTCTGGATATGGCGCGGCTCGCAAAGTGAGAGCAATCTACAGATATGTATCTGGAGGCAGCGCATGCAGATAGACGCTACGACTCCAGTGCTGGCATATGAAGCTGATCACCTCTACAATTACCGAGTACGTCATGATTTTTCACTTGAGGCAAACCGGAAATTAAGGTTCCTTGCCGCTATTCTTCCGTGCGTAACCGGCATCGGTTGCATGTATCAGGCAGCTGCTACGATACTTGACCGGCGATACCACATTCCACCCGGTAGATTGGTGGATATAGATGGTTGTAGGCTGCATATGCAGGTAGAAGGGCGCGGCGAATCATCTGTTATCTTGGAATCCGGGCTCGGGGGAATGTCTTCTGCATGGGGATGGATTCAACCGGAAACGGCCAAATTCAGCCGAGTTGTTTCTTACGATCGGGCGGGCCTTGGCTGGAGCGGGCCTGACACTGCACCCAAAACTGCCGCGCTGGCAGCGTTGCGGCTACGGAGCATACTTCAGCTTTCCCATATCGATCCTCCTTACATTCTTGTCGGCCACTCGATGGGGGGACTCTTTATTCGAGTTTTTGCCGATCTCTATCGGGATGAGGTCGCTGGGATGGTGCTTCTTGACGCCGTCCACCCAGACCAGCACCTGCGTAGCGCCGCAATCAACACACATATGCGATCCGGCTTTCGTTTTCTAAAAACGGCTCCCCTGCTCGCGCAATTTGGATATATCCGCCTCACCAAGCTCTTTAACGCCTGGACAGAAGGTTTACCTGCACGGCAGGCTGCGGAGTCGGAAGCATTCCTCTCGGCATACCAACATCTTAAAACCACTCGTGACGAGTCTCTTGCCTGGGATACCATCTGTGCCGAGGTTCGCGATACGAGAGGAATTGGAGATATTCCGCTCACAGTAGTCACGGCGTGCAGAGCAGTTTTACCCGGTCACCCCGAAATGCAAAGAGAGCTTGCTACCCTATCATCAAACAGCAAACATTTTGTCGTCAAAGATGCCGATCATGTATCTCTCGTCAGTCGGCGTGAATTTGCTCTGCAGGTAGTAGAGGCCATCCGGCAAGTGGTGGCGAGAGCTGAAAGAAGGTAAAACCAGTTTTGAGTATACAGATGATACCTTGCGCGGATCCCTAGCTCTGACAAACAAGATAAGTGCCTAATGAAAGGATTTAATTGCTGTTCAACTTTGCCCGAAGAACTATCTCAGTCCAGAGCTGTTCAAACAACGCTGCGGCTTGACTTTTCGGCGCGAACAGGCCCACTGGCGCCCTGCGTACTCCCATGTATTCAATAATTGACAGGTAGGGAATGCTGGTTTGCATTATACCTGTAATACGGTTCTCCTTGTCAGCGATAGTCTCGACGTGCAGTTTCTTGCGCTTGTCCACCATCGAGAAGAACGGCATAAGCTTGAGAGTGAGTTTTTTGTGCTCACCCGTATATTCCTGAATCTGTTCGTAGGTTCTCATGGATAGTGTTGTGGGAATAAGCGGCACCAGCATGACGTCGGCAGAATTAAAGACGTTTTCCGAAACCAGTGAAAAACTGGGAGGACAATCAAGAAAGAGGACTTCATAGTCATCTTCAAACCGTTTTAGAAACTCACCCATCTGTTTTTTCGGTTTCTTGCCGCTGTCAAGATACAGGTCCATATGCCGGTAGGAGAAGTCGGCCGGCAGCAGGTCCAGATGTTCAATGTCTGTTTCCTTGACTAGTCCGCCGATCTCTTTTGTTTTAAATAGCTTTTTTGTGCCTCCCTTAACCTCCGGCTTCACATTCAAGTAATAGCTGGCGGCCCCTTGGGAATCCAAATCCCACAGAAGCGTTTTTATGCCGCTCTTTGCACAGGTGTAGGCTAGATTGACGCACGTGGCCGTTTTACCGACACCACCTTTGATGTTATATAGGGCAATTACTTTCATATGACACTCCCGCGCTTGGTAATCTAACAATGTAGCAATGTATATGTTCACCGAGTAGCACGAAGGTACTTCATCTGGGAAATATTTAAAAGTTTTTTTAATCTCGCAGGTTAGAATATATACGCAGCCATTTCACGCTTCTCCAGACCATATGTGACTACTTTCGGATACCTCAGCCGTTTCAATTCCTCTTAGATACAAATGAAATCGAATTTACGTCAGCCAAATCCCTAAACATGTCACGCATAATTTACAAAAAAGATACACTGCTGTAACCGGAGAATTGTTATGATATCGCAGAAAGATGGGACTGCCGGTGATTGATGAGCCAACCTAACATTAGCTAATATTATTCTACCCTCAAATCACTTCACGTAAAACATTAATTGCAAGCCCCGCAGTTACGAACCGGCATTAGATCGATCAAATAACATCATAAGGATATAACCCAACATGATTAAAAACTTCATCCTGGACACCAACATCCTCCTTCACGACTGCCAATCAATTTTCAATTTTGATGACAATAATGTCATCATACCTATGACTGTCATTGAAGAACTCGACCATTTCAAGAAAGAGATGAATGAGCTCGGGCGAAATGCACGACAGTTCAGTAAAATTATGGACTCGTTTAGAGAGCAAGGTTCTTTGATAGAAGGAGTCAAGGTTGGAAATGGGATTATCTCGGTAGGCTTCAGCAGACAAGATGCCCTGAATTTGCTCCCTTCCGAGATGGATCCGAAGATAGCCGACAACCGAATACTTGCCATTGCCCTTTTCATTCAGAAACACGATCCCAATCCCACCATCTTAGTCACCAAAGACACCAACCTCCGCATAAAGGCGGATGCCTTAGGCATATCGGCGGAGTCTTACGAAAACGATAAAGTGGATTTTGAAACGCTTTATACGGGTCACTCCGAGTTCCTGGATCAACTAAATGCAAACCAGTTTGTCTTCAGAGACGATGGCAGCGCAATCAAACGGTACGACAAGACACAGGACATGCTGGTGCCTTTGAGGTCGGATTTGGAAGCTTGGGGACTGACGCCGAGAAATAACGAGCAAACGATGGCAATGGACCTTCTGCTGAATGATGACATAAAATTGGTGACTCTGGTTGGAAAGGCGGGTACGGGGAAAACTTTGCTGAGTATCGCTGCGGGGCTGCGAAAAGTAACGGACGAGTTTATCTACAAAAAAATGCTGGTTTCGCGGCCGGTATTTCCGATGGGCAAAGATATCGGCTTTCTTCCCGGCGACATTAATGAGAAGCTTGCGCCTTACATGCAACCAATTTATGACAATATAGAATATCTTATGTCCGGGCAGGTTGCTCTAAAAGTGAAAATTGTAAAGTCAACGAAACGCATGTCCAAAGCAGATAAACAGGCGCAGGCGGATCAGGAGGAAAAAGAATGTGGGGTGCTTGTTAAGGGACACATGGAGCTGGTTGCCGCGGGTATTATGGATATTGAGGCACTTACCTATATTCGGGGGCGTTCAATCCCCAACCAGTACATGATTATCGATGAAGCACAGAACTTAACCCCGCATGAAATCAAAACTATTGTGACAAGGGCGGGCATAAATACCAAGTTGATTTTTACCGGAGATCCGGCACAGATCGACAACCCATACCTCGACTCGTCCTCTAATGGACTCACCTATCTGGTGGAGAGATTTAAGGATGAGGCTGTCGCCGGGCACGTAACTTTGACTCAGGGTGAGAGGTCTGAATTGGCGGAGATTGCGTCAAACATTCTTTAAAGAATAATTTTCTAAAACCAATCTATTTCGTCCTGGGTATGTGCCGTATTTCATACCGACAGTGTCAGCAATCTACAGAATTACTTACTGGTTGTTACACTCACTCCCATATCTTTAGCCGGTAGCCAACCCCAGGTTCTGTTATGATATGCCTCGGATGAGAAGGATCAGCTTCTATTTTATGTCGCAGGTTGCTAATGTTCACACGCAGTAAATGAGAATGCTCTGAACAGGCCTCATCTGCCCATACTTGCTTTAGGATTTGACCTTGCGTCAGCACCATGCCAGCATGTGCAATCAAAAGACGCAGGATGCTGTATTCTGTTGGCGTTAGTTGGACCTCTTCATTGTAGATGGTTACCAGACGGCGGGTTTGATCCATCACTAGGCCACCGCTGCTAAAGATCAGGTCTGAAGTCTTGTTTGAATCTCGTATAGCCACCCGGATACGAGCTAGCAGCTCGCTGGCTCCAAAGGGTTTAGTAAGATAGTCGTTGGCACCTGCATCCAGTGCGGCCACCTTGTCATTTTCGTGGCTTCGAACCGAAATAACAATAATCGGCACTCTAGACCCATCGCGTATCCGCCTGATCACCTCAATTCCGTCCAGATCAGGCAGCCCTAGATCGAGCAGTATTACATCCGGTTGATACGCGGCGGCAGCAGCCAAGCCATCACGGCCATTATTAGCTTCGTGCAGCACATATTTGGAGTGTGAAAGAATACTGTGCAAGTAGCGCCGAATCGCCAGTTCATCATCAATTACAAGGATGCGTGGGAGACTCTTCATAGTTTGTTTAGGCGCCATTGTTTTATACTCTCTTAACGGCAATCATATAATGATTCTCAGGCCGCTGCCGGTAAGGGTTTCAACACCAATACTCATCTTGACGAAGACCCGTTTCAGGTCATGTTTCGGTACGAGCAGAGCCCTTTGTCCTACAACATCTCTGAAACGAAGAGCAGGCTTGCCCAAATAAATAACATGACAACTATAAGACACGTTTGAAGATTCATAACAATCTCATTTACCAAGTGCTTGGGCGCTCTGCCTAAACCAATCAATATGGTCGCACCTTTAAAAAACAGGGGTGGTTGTCCACCCCACCAGATCAGAGTTTTGTTTAAGGATAAGAGACTCAAAACCGTCACCTCAATCGATATCCAACTCCAGGTTCAGTGATAATATGCTTCGGACGGGAAGGATCGCTCTCCAGCTTGCGCCTCAGATTGCTGATGTTGACCCGCAAAACGTGAGGTTGTTCAGGGCTGGACATACCCCAGATCTGTTTGAGGATCTGCGTATGAGTCGTGACCTTACCGGCGTGGGAGACTAGAAGGCGCAGAATACTGTATTCGGTAGGGGTCAGAGAGATGTCTACTCCATTTACCATCACTCGCCTGCTCCCTAAATCCACCTGCAGGTCATTGCTGCTGAACACAGGTTCGGGGGACTCCTGCAGCGAACGGCGTAATGAGGCCCTGATTCGGGCCAGCAGCTCACTTACACCAAAAGGTTTCGTAAGAAAGTCATCAGCCCCAGCGTCCAGTGCGACCACCTTGTCATTTTCGCGGTCACGCACCGAGAGGACAATAATCGGCACCTGGGACCATTCTCGAACCCTTTTGATTACCTCAATGCCGTCAAGATCCGGCAATCCCAGATCGAGCAGTATGACGTCCGGCCGAAACGCGGCGGCAGATGCAAGTCCGCTATGACCATTTTCAGCTTCGTGCAGCACGAATTCAGTGCCGGGAAGAACCGTATGAAGAAAGCGCCTAATCGCCTGTTCATCGTCTATAACCAGAATCCGGGGTAGGTTTTCCGTAACTTGTTCAGCTGTCATAGTGTCGTTCTCCCGCATTCGGCAAAGGCAAGCGCATCACGATTCTCAAACCACCGCCGGTACGATTTTCCGCATTGATCTTTCCGCCATGAGCTTCAACGATCCCCCTGCAGATAGACAGACCCAAGCCGGTACCTCCCGCCCCTTCAGGAATAGGGATACGGTAGAACTTGTCGAAGACCCGCTTCAAGTCATGTTCCGGCACACCGGGGCCCCGATCAGCAACTTCCAGTACCAGCCAAGACGCCTCGGTTGATGCAACCACCTCTATCAGGGTTTCGGATGGTGAATACTTGATACTGTTATCCAATAAATTGACCAATACCTGAGTCATCAGCACCAAGTCCATGGACACAAGCGGCATGAGCGGAAGCATATTGAATGACACCTCTCTGCTGCCCAAACGCGTTTCGAGGGCACCTAGGGCACATCCGAACAGATCCTGAACATCGCACTGTTCACTGTTAAGCCTGACGGCACCTGCCTCGATACGGGTCATGTCCAGCAAGTTGCCGACAAAACGATTGAGACGATCTGCCTCGCTGCAAGCAGTCTCAAGCAGCTCTCGTCGCGACTTGTCACTGAGATGGGCCCCGTCCTCTTTCAAGCTATAGAGAACTCCGGTGATTGTGGAAAGTGGGGTGCGCAGGTCGTGGGATACCGAGTTCAGCAGTGCACGTTCCAGGCTCTCACGGGCTTCTAGAACCTGTGCCTGCTCCGCCTGACGGGAAAAATGTATTCGTTCCATGGCCATGGCAGCCTGGGTTGCAAAAGCGTCCAGCAGGCGCCGATTATCCTGCGAATGATAGGCATTCTCATTTTTCAGCTTAATCCCCATAACACCCAGAATAGTGGCCGGGGTTTGCAGGGGAAGATAGATCAAATCAGAGGATACGAGCGTATCCGTAGCGCGCCCGGCCGGGTGGTTGTTGCGGAAGGCCCAGTCAGCCACTGCCAGTTCTTTGATATCCAGCACCAGTCCTTCACTGGCAGCCTGTATATTGAGCCGTTCCCCTTCCGGCAGAATCATCACCACCTGAGCGTTCAGGGCCTCTTCCACGTTCCTGATCACTGCCTTCAGCACGGCGTCGCTATCTACTGAAGCGGCAAGGTCGCGGCTCAGGTAGTAGAGGCTGGCTGTATGAACTTCGCGAGACCGCATCACCTCAGCTCGTTCCCGTGAACGGGCCACCAGGGTGCTGATCACGATTCCTACCACGAACAGTCCCAAAAAGGTCATCAGATACTGGGGGTCGGCCACGGCAAACGTCTTGTGAGGGGGAACAAAGAAAAAATCAAAGGCCAGTACGCCTAAGAAGGAAGTGGCGATTGCCTGTTTGCGGCTTAGTCGCACCGATGCGACAACTACCGCCAACAGGTAGAACATGACCATGTTGGTCGGCGCCAGGAAGGGACGCAGGAGCTCACACAACACTGTCGCGGCTAAAACAAGAACAAGACTTGCAGCATAATCGCGCAATTCAAACGGGGCGCGTGCTCTATGTACAGTAGTAGATTTAGGCCCAGCGGACTTCTCCGGCTCAAAGCTGACGATGACAACATCTATGGCACCGCTTCTGCTGATAACGCGATCCACGATCGGTGTACGCAGGACTTTGCGCCAATTGGGCTTATTTGGTTTCCCCATCACAATCTTGGTGATGTTATGAGTCGTTGCGTATTCCATAACCGCATCAGTTATGTCTGTGGCAGTGACGGTTGCAACGTGTGCCCCCAGTCCCTCGGCCAGACGCAAGTCACGCCATATATGTTCCCGGTTCTCTCGAACATGACGACTGACCGCCGGTGTTTCGATGTAGACCGTGAACCACTGCCCCTTCAGCTCTTCGGCCAAGCGGCAGGTGGCGCGGATCAGCTTTTCGCTGTACGGGCTGCCGCTGACGCAGACCAGCAGCCGTTCCGCCGTCGCCCAAGGCCCAGCGATGGACTGAGTCTCCATGTAAGCCCGCATCTGGTCGTCCACTCGGGCAGCGGTGCGACGTAAGGAAAGCTCTCTCAAGGCCATCAGGTTGCCTGGGCGAAAAAACTTTTCGATTGCCTTAGCGGCCTGATCGGCGATGTAGATTTTCCCTTCATGGAGGCGTTGCAGAAGATCTTCAGGGGGGATATCGATCAGCTTGATCTCGAAGGCCAGATCCAACAGGCGGTCCGGCACTGTCTCGCGCACAATAATGCCGGTGATTTGGGTAACCACGTCATTCAGGCTTGCAAAATGCTGAATATTGACTGTTGTATAAACATCGATCCCAGACTCCAGAATCTCTTCCACATCCTGCCAACGTTTCTCATGCCGTGAACCGGGGGCGTTACTGTGAGCCAGTTCATCCACCAGCACGATCTGGGGTTTGCGAGCCAAGATGGCGTCGATGTCCATCTCAGGGAGAGCGACTTCCATGTAGTGAACAGTTTTCCGCGGCAAGAGTTCCAACCCAGCAAGCAGTACGTCGGTCTCGGCACGGCCATGAGATTCGACGTAGCCGATCACCACGTCACGACCGTCCTTTTTTCTCTGCCGGGCCGCCTCCAGCATGGCATACGTCTTGCCAACCCCGGCGGCGTAGCCGAGAAAGACCTTCAACTTGCCCAGGTCCGCGGTCACTTCTTCGGCTTGGGCAAGCCTGAGCATCGCCTCGGGAGTGGGGCGTTCGTCGACGTTACTGGCCATCATCACTCCTAGAAAAGGTCATTTTGCCGGAATCTTAAATACGTTTTCGTGGATAAAAAATTTATTCTGCGCCGTGAACCCTTGCAGCAGGTAAATAGATCCTTCAGAATCCTGGAACCACAATTTGCTGGAATTAGTTTTTTCACCTTCGGAAACGCTGATCAGTTTCCATGACTTTGGGATAGATGTAGAGATATTTGTCCCTTGGGCATCACGGAACTTGATAGCCTCAACGGAGGTAAGCTCTTCAGGCACTGCCGTTGGGGTATGTGGAGGGACTGATACCGCCCAAGCAAAAGTTGAGGTAAAAAGGAACAATGTGATAACGAGGAATAGTCGCATAGCGTTTTCTCCTATCTGTCTCAGGCACATTTCCAAGCTTGAAAGAATCGGGGGCGGCAAGCCGCCCCCGGACGTTGAAGGAGAGGCTAGGGAAGATTGACGCTCAACTGCGTGGTGAACGCCGTTTTGCCGGCTAATGCCGCTTTATTGTAGAATGTTACGCCGGTCAGCAGGGTGATTTGTTTGGAAAAAGCCCATGAACCGCCGACGCTTACTTCGCCATCGGCATTGCTGCCGCTCATGTAGTCGATGCCGAGCCAGAGTTTGTCGGATACTTCGGAAATGGTACGATCCCAGGAAGCGAGCACTCCGGTATTATTATTCTTCCCTAAGGCTGTTTGGGCGCCATTGTAGCCACCGACCGACAGGCGACCAACAACCGGGAACGTCCTTGCCGTCAGTGCGTAGGCAATGTTTTGAGCGTTTGAAGTGGCATTGACAGCGCCAAGG
>CAIYDX010000349.1 GCA_903925005.1 uncultured Geobacteraceae bacterium | reverse complement strand
CTGATGCAATAATTGTATTTGGTGCAAGTCCGGGCCCTGAAATTATCAATAAAAATGCCCGTCAGCTAGGAATTAAAGCCCCGCTCTATATATTTAGACCGGATTCAGTAAAAAAATATATTGAGCTCGCTGGCCCTGCAGCTGAAGGCGCTACATTGATTACTGACAAGCTTTCCGTATTTGAGGCCATCCCGAACGGGGATTATCAATATAAGCAAAGGAGAGCTTATCTCGCTGCATACAAAGATGCGTATGGTAATTACCCGAGTTCTGCAGGGGGATATGTTTACGACTCATTTCTGATTATTACCGAAGCTCTCAAAGCTACCGGTGGGGCAGCCGGTGAAAAGGTGCGGGATTATGTCGAACATATAACAGATTTTGCTGGCATTATAGGAACGTATACCATGTCTCCAAAAGATCATAATGGAGTTTTCTCGGTGTATGAAACTGCAGTTGTTAAGGGCGGAACCGTAGTTTTAGTTAAATAGGTCAAGTTTTTCAGAAGAACAACTGGCATCGAATCAATAATCGGCCTGTCATAAATGTATTCAAATATCTCTATGTGCTTACAGTGTGCTTATGATAGAATTAGAGGATTATAATAATTATTATAACCCTCTAGTTTTATTGGTGGAGCTGAACGGGATCGAACCGTCGACCTATGCGTTGCGAACGCTAACGCACCTAAATTGCATCAAAAACTTGTTTTTAAGCATCTTCTGACAGATCCCTCTAAGAATATTTTTAGAGACAGTCCCGGAAGACATGTGAAATTTATCATCAACCACCACTTTCTTTGTGCTCAGCTACTAGCAACAGAGTTTCCATTGTGTGTGTTACCTTCAGGATTTCTGATCTGGAGTAGCCTTCTGCAAGTAGTGCCTGTAAAAACATATTCCCGACTGCTGAGGGCTTGCCGTGTCTGCTTATGGCTTCTCTTAGGGGCTGTGTGGCTTTCTCGTCCATATAATCTCCTTTAAAGGATGGTAGAGAAAAGCATAGCCTTTAGCATCTGAAAGTCAAACAACCGAAATCAATAACTGGTCCTCTCTTTGGTCAAGCAATAGCTTCTAGGCCCTTCTTCCGGGCAAGAGCGAGTAGCTTGAGCGCCGGACCGGCCGGATGTTTCTCGCCACGTTCCCACTTTGATACTATGCCGGTCGTCACATTGAGGTATGAGGCAAATACCGACTGGCTGACACCAGCATGATGCCGTAACTCGACAATCTCTGTGGGCGAAAGGGCCGTTATCTGAGTAAGGCAACCTTTGTCGAATTTTCGCATCGTTTGCGGACTAATAAGCCCCAGCTCATAGAGATCGCCGGCCGCTTCATGAATAGAGGCATCCAGATCGCTTCTATATTTTATCTTCATATTTCACCTCCACAAATTTACCGCCTTCAATCGCTGTTGCAATTTCTGCGTTGCTAAGGCTGTTGTAGGACTTCGCCAATAACTTCAGGTTTTCCAGCGTTTTCTTGTCTATATTAGAGTCAGCGTTTTTGGCAAATGCGTGCAGAAATATTGCTCTTTTACCGATTTTATGCACGATAATCGTCCTAAAACCTCCACTCTTTCCTGCTCCGTCTCGGGGTATTCTTTTTTTTACCAGGCCAGCACCGAGATTGGCATCAACGGATCCCTCATCAACCTCTTTAATGGCTTGAACCAGCTTATCATCAGCGATGCCATGGTCCTGACAGAAACCATCAAATTTCTTGGTTTTCAATACCTGCACGCTTACCTCCTTGATACACTGATACTATAGCTCCTGGTGTTATATATTGCAAACAAAATGAAATTAGAACAACTTGCTTCATGGTTAGACTCATTAAGCAGTGGCAGGGAAATCTACCAACTTTTCCAGGTAATCAGCCCATCTAGTTAGCCACTCCTGTTTTTCCTTATCGTACTTATTACGGTTGTAAATTCCGATGACGCCTTCTTTAGAGTGATTCAGAATAGCGTCAATAATTTCATCTGGACAACCAAGCTCAGACAACTTTGTTGCCGCAGTCCTTCGCAGATCGTGAGGCGTCCATCGCGGGAGGCCAAAGTATTCAAGCCTGGCTTCACTTTTCATTCCTTCGCCTGTTGGCCTTCCGCCCTTAGTTTCTTCACAGACTATGTGTGACAGAGCATGGCGTCGTACTGGAGATGTTGGCGAGGAACCAATAAATACATAAGCGCTGTAGCCAGGATTTGTGCCGATCAAACTCAATGCGAGTGTTGAAAAAAATACTCTGTGATCTTCTTTGCGTCGGTTTCTGGTTTTGATCCGCTCAGCGGGAATCGTCCACCAGGTTTCTTCAATCTCATCCCAAGTCAGGCCAGCCACTTCGCCAGGTCTTTGCCCCGTGACTAACACTAAAAGCAGGGCTTTTCGCGTCTCAGGAGTACCAGGAGCATCTTTAGCGTGCAGAATTTTCCAAACAATTTTTATCTCTGCGTCAGAAAGTACACGTGAGGAACTTACTGATTTTACGGATGGAACCGCAGACGGTAAACGAGTAAATGGGTTTAGTTCTACCATCTCTCTATCCAAGGCATAATTAAACATCGCACGAGCAATTTTCATCACACCACGGGCCTGCCCAGGAGACGTGGCAGCAAGATGTTCAATCAATGCGATAGCATCGCGTCGGCGAATGTCTTGGATATTACGGTTTTTCCAGGCAGAAAGAACGTATTTGTCGAGTGTACGAGCTGTTTCGCGGGAGGTAGAAAAGGCGAAATTCTGTTCAGCGAACAGCTTATATTGTTTAATAAGTTGGGGAACTGTTCGCGGGGCTTCAACTTCAACGGCAACTACCGGGGCCATCGGGTTAATACCTTTAGACACAAGCAAAAAAGTTTCGTGGTATTTCTCGCGAGCTTCAGATAGGGTAACTACAGGATAATGCCCAAGATTGTACCGGTGACGTTTTCCTTCAAATGTAAAAACGTATTGAAATACCTTGAGGCCGGAAGGAAGGACGCGCAAGGTGAAACCGTGCCCCTCTCGGATGCAGTATTCTTTTTCAGGAGATTTAATAGATTGTAGGAATCGATCTGTGAATTTCATGGAACCTTTGTGGAACCTCTAGTGTATCCGAAATGAACTTAATAGTATACAAGATGAGCTTAATGCTATATAACGCAATTTAAGATACGTAGTTAATAAAGTCAAGAAAATAGGGAAGTTGTATTGTTACAATGCTAATTGATACAAATTATATTGAATCCCATATAATTACTATACAGCTGCCTTGGGAGCAGGGGGTCGCTGGTTCGATTCCAGTCTCACCGACCAGCAAATTCAAGGAGTTACAGTTCATTCTGTAGCTCCTTTTTTGTGTCTTTTTTTAAAAGTGACTTCAAAAGTGACTTGGAGCGTTTGAAGGCAGAAAAACAAGGTTCCCCCTATATGGTTTCCCGGCCATCATAGCCATGACACCCGCATAAATTATTAAAACTCTTTTCACTCTGTTTCACTGGTGGTAATGTCCCTATTGAAATATTGTGAAGGGGAATAAAAGGGGTGGTCTTATGGCAAGAACCTTTTTGGCGTTATTAGTTTTGGCGGGAGTTGTTTATGGGCTATGGCGGTTGTTGATATTCGTGCGGATATTGTTGCGGCCAGCAATGCAGAAATATTCCGGCGAAATATCAGCGGTCATGGCTACCCGTGATAAATTCAACGATCATGTTTCCGAATCTCTGCACTCTGCCGGACTTGGTAAAGTTGCCGATGTTGGTGAAAGCGTAGACGGTGCGGTGCGGAAAGCATCAAGTAAACTGGTTGAATCAATGGATAAAAAAGAAATTCTGATACGCACGGAAGATCATCGGAAAAAATCGGCGAAGGAATAAAGGGGAGGATTTATGAAAAGAATTATCTTTGCTTTGGCAGTATGTACAATGTTGGCAGGGTGCGTTGGCACACTCCCGACGAAAATTTCCGTTTCAAACGATTTTAATACAGCCGGTGTCAAGACGGCATTAGTTAGGATGGATTGTGCAAACGTTAAGACAGACGACATAGATCCTGCATCAGTACCGGATTTCTGCCAGATGTTGCATGCTGCTGCGAAAACGTCAATCAGAAAGAAAACAGGCTACAAGATTGCTGATGGTGCGGCGGATCTGGACATAAACATCAAACTTGAAGAGATATATGGTGGCAATGCTGCCGCCCGTTTTTGGGTAGGTATGGGCGCGGGCCGATCTGCAATAACAACTTTGGTTGAGATTGTGAAGGGCGGCAAGGTCATTGCTGAAGGTCGGCTTATCGAAACAAGCACAATGCCAAATATTGCCGGAAACGCTTGGTCAAATGATGAAATGATAATTCAGGATGTCGGGATCATCGGCGGCAAGATAGCTGACTTCGTTGCTAATCCAAAGAGTTTTGAAGCAGCGTCGGAACAGTCGAATTCCGGGTCTCAAACCTTTAACCATTAAAAATGAAAGGAGGATTTATGAAACGGATGGTTTTATTATTATCTGCTATATCGATAATGTTTGGTTGCGCTCTTCCTCCAACGCAAGTGCAAATTGATACTGCGTATTATGGCGACTACCCTGTCGATTTTAAACAGACCGTTGAATCATATGTCCGTGCCACAATGAAAGATCCAGACGCGGCAAAGTTTCAGAACTGGAGAGGGCCAAAAAAAGGTTATGGATTCAATAAATATTTTGGGTATAAAGTTTGTGTAGACGTAAACGGTAAAAATAGCTATGGAGGGTATGTAGGGTATAAGACTGCTTATGCAATTTTGAACGATCACCGAATTTTATACTATGAAATTGGAAACGAGAATGACTATTCCAATATAAGGCAGTGGTGTTATGCCAATTTAGACCCTTCGCCGTGAGTATCCCGCGCCTACTAGGCAAAAACCGGGTTCCCTGTCATGGGTTCCCGATTATAGTGAATAAATTGCAGGATGTCAGAGTTATCCCCCCCCAAGAAAGAGGAGGTTGAAATGATTAGACCTGAGTTAATGACACCCGGTGCCAACATGACACCAATATCTCACTGGCAATCAGGAGAAGCGTCATTCGGTGCCCTCAAACAGGCTGTGGAGGAAATCGTGCGCCTTGCCCCTGAAGATCACGACGTCCTGATTGAGGCTTTCAATATCCTCGTTGCTGAAATCAGATATGTCAAACCGCACACCTTTATTTTCAGCGGCCTCAATAATGACGGCCATAACACCTCTGTAGTTTGCCATTACTCCCAACTTCTCGCCCATGTTGTTTACCTCCCCAAACGCCAGCCTGAAAGAAAAATTATCGGATTTAGATAACCCAAAAAGGAGAAATCCATGAAAAAATTAAGTCTGTCAGGCGTTCATTTAATCACCCGCAACGGTGGCGGTGCCGCTGAAAATTTTCCGCTCCCCGCGCTCTTCGCCTTTTCGCTACGCTCTTCCTTCTTCCCAGCCCCTTCACCTACGCGGGAATGGATAAACGGTGCCGCCAGAGATGCAGCTTTGAGCCTTGTATTGGTATCGTTGGTGGTATCGTTCATGACTTTCAGTATGTACTCAAGCGGCGTGTGGTTGTCCGGCGGCCCCGGTTCTCCGCCTGGAATATCACTTTTCTTCACTTGGCCGCTCTTGCTTGGCCGTCCGGCTCCAATTCGGTATCCGCCACGTGACATTTTTTTACGCTCCTTTTTTTTGATTATCTCAAATCATACGAGGAAAAAAATTTCCAAGTGAGATGGCACAAGATTTCCGGAAGTAAAGATCTCCAGAGAATGCGAGTACCCCCGTATCCTATTGTTTTAATTGAACAAAGGTTCTATCATTCCGGCCTGATCTGTCTTGTCTCTGCATATCAACTCTTTGATGCAAGTGAGCCGCTGCCGGGGATGACGACGTGGCGTGTTGAGCACTGGAGATATTCAGCCGCCCTTGCTGTAGGCGTTGCATTGCGTTTATTCATTGTCGCCCCCTGGTTTGTCCTGTGACGTGCGAACGATTACCGGCGCTTGTCCATGTATGGATTCATCATGCTTGCGACGGATACCGGCCAGCAGGAATTCCATGAAGCTTTTGTCCTGCTCAGTGAGCGGGTGAGGTAATATCCGTTGTATTTTTTTCATCTTATAAACTCCTTGGCCGGTGGCGTTGGCCTGGTGGTTGCTGCTGTCTGATCCTTCTGTACGTGTGAACTGACATTCAAACTGGGTAGGCGGGTGCCCCTTTTCATCAGCGTTTTTTTTTCGCGTAGAATCATTCATACGGTATGGCATATAGAATATGTAAAGGAGTCTTAACCGCTAAAACTCTATTTACGGGGTAAGGAGTCTTTACCGCAGCCGGTGATTTGTGACTGTTTCGCCATGTTAGCGGTAAAGGAGTCTTAACCCGTTCGGTAAAGGAGTCTTAACCGCTAGTTTTACCCCTCATTAAACGTGCTTTTGTCATGTTGGCGTTGTCACTTTCCGGTTGCTGATATGACTTCCATTTATTCGACAACCGGTACAGCGTTGGCGTTTTGCCGTGGTACTTTCCGTCTCTGGTCTTTTCAATGAATCCGATTTCCTGAATGAGAGCCATAGCCTTAATAAATGTTGGCTTGGTGATCCTGAACACTCTTTCGGCTTCACTACACATAAATTCAAAGGTTGGCGCGCTGGTTGACTTCCTTGATGAATCATTCGCAACATTGCTTGATTTACCTCGACAGATAATCAGAACCATGACAGCGGTTGAGTTTTTGTTTAACGCCCTCCATGCATCCGTGCTGAACTCGTGCAGGTGCATCATGTAAAACCAGTTCTCTATTTTCGTCTTTTTCTTGCCGTTGAATGGTTCTTCCTGGTTGGCGGTATCTGCTGTTTCTGCTGGTAAAGGAGTCTTAAACGCTGAATCTTGATTGACCGGTTTTTTCTGTTTCGCCGGTTTTGCTGGAGCTTCAATCTCGCCACCGATCCGGAGGAAACGTTCTACATCCAGCGGTTGACCTTCCTTGTGTCCGGAGAATGAATAGCTTTCGTGTTCTGGTAGGCACGACGGCAAGTAATGTATCCGCGCGCGTTCAAAACATGACTGGTCTATACACTCCGTCAGTTCCGGAGGAATGATGCTCTTGACCCCCAGGACAAGGAGCGCGTGTTCATCAGCGTTGACTGATCTCGACAGTGGAAGAACTATTCTGAAACGTGGATTTTCGGGTGTGTACGTTGAATCACCTGGAACAGTCACTTTACCTTTGACCCGTTTTTCTGGTTGCTTCCAACAGTGAGAAAAGGTGCTGTAATAGACGGCCATTGTTCCGGCAAATGGTATCAAGGCATCATCAACAGCCGGTTGACCCTTATCAAAATCAAGGCAAACAGCGAAGCGGAAATGAACCCATCGTTCCCTCTTATTTTGTCCATTACAACCGGAGCGAACAACCCCCCATCTTTTACTTTTCTGTGATGATGCTTAGTGAGTAGTTTAATCAATGCTGCCGGTTGACTCAAAATAAGCGGTTTTGGTATCCGGTCGGTTACTCTGTAAAAGTTACTGAATCTCATCACCGGTATGCTGGTACTGGCCAGCGGTAAAGGAGTCTTAACCGCCAGAACTTCCGGCGTTTCAATCTCGGTTGCTGGTAAAGGCTCCTTAGATGGAACTGACATGACATGGCCTCCATAAGCGTTGATTGAAACGATATGGAAACCATAACATGGGGATTTTCGGAGTTACTTCTTGCTCCGAAGGTTTTTATTTTTGAAGTGTTTTTTTGCGTTGGTCAAATGATCCTTAAACCCTCCCGAATACTTGCAAGGATAGACTAAACCTGTTTCCCCGTCTTCGTCATAAATTGTGTTTGTGACAGAATTCAATGTTAAAGTGTGAGCAACACCAGATTCTAATTCGAAAGTGAGTTGTTTGTCTGGTGTGGTCAAAATTGCAGATTTAATTTTATTCCATAATTCGTTTTGTGAAATATTCAAATCAGATTCAACAACCTCACCAATCAGCGCACAAAGTCCTATTGGATTCTTGTTTTTTTTCCCGCCTCTACTTTTATTATGGGGCTGTCCTAGATAACTGAAATAATCTAGGATAGATTATGCGTAAAAGTCGACTCAGCAAAGAAAAGCAAGACCGACTCATTGAATATTTTGTTTCTGGTGCAACCGCCAGAACCGCTGCAGCGCTGGTAGAAGTCCAT
>CAIYDX010000348.1 GCA_903925005.1 uncultured Geobacteraceae bacterium | reverse complement strand
TACCGTTTGAAAAAAGTCCGCATCCGTCGTATTCTGAAACAATTCCGGCATGGGAGCAGATCAAAACCTCCATCACCAGTCACCGTGGCTGTTTCGGCGGGTGTGCGTTCTGTGCCATCACCATGCATCAAGGCAAAACAATCCAGTCCCGCAGCAAAAGCTCCATTCTTACAGAAATATCAGCCATGACGCACAAGGCTTGGTTTCGCGGCACTGTCAGCGATATCGGCGGTCCAACGGCCAACATGTTTGGCCTCGGTTGCAACAACTCTGACGCGATGAAAAAATGTTTGCGCGAAAGCTGCATTTTTCCCGATATCTGCATAAACCTGCGCACCGATGATACGCCGGCTACGTCACTGCTCCGGGCAGCCCGCTCTATGGAAGGAGTATGCCATACAGCGGTTTCATCCGGAGTACGCTATGACCTGTTAGATCGCCAACCCGCCTATTTCAGTGAGTTGACCGGTCACCATGTCAGCGGTCTTCTCAAAATTGCGCCTGAACATCTGGTTGATCACGTTACCAACATCATGCGCAAACCGGGCAAGAAGGCGTTTGAAACTTTCTGTGCCAACTTCCGCGCAGAAAGCGACCGGCTGGGCAAACGTCAATATATCGTGCCGTACCTGATATCGGGGCATCCCGGCTGTACGTTGGCCGACATGTTGGCACTGGCTCTGATTCTCAAAAAAATGGGAATACAAGTGGAGCAGGTTCAGGATTTCACTCCTACCCCAGGCACTATTGCCACCTGCATGTTCTACAGCGGATTGGATCCGATGACCGGCAAACCGGTTTACACGGCAACAAGCGACCGCGAAAAGGGATTGCAGAAGTCTTTGCTGTTATGGCATCTGCCTGCGTAACGCAGCAAGGTATTGGAAGCATTGAAGGAGCTGGGACGAGAGAGTGAGGCGGGTCAGCTTTGGGGTTCAGAATCTGTGAGCGGTCAACGCAAGACTCCAGAGCGAAAAAAAGCCCGCTGAATTCAGCGGGCTTTAGCAACAGCAAAATGTCAGGTTCTGATTATTTCTTAACTACGTTAGCAGCCTGCAGGCCTTTTGGACCCTGGGTGATTTCAAATGTTACCGCATCGCCTTCAGCAAGCGATTTGAAACCGTCGCCGGTGATCGCGGAGAAATGAACAAAGACGTCCTCGCCCCCCTCCTGCTCGATAAATCCAAAACCTTTTGTGTCGTTGAACCACTTAACTTTACCCTGTGCCATTTCCTGCCTCCTTTTTGTCCGGTCTACGCCGGAACGTTTGGTTACCGCTAAAGTTTCTGGAGTCTGATGCAGGAAAAGCGCAAAGCCTGGTCAAACGTGCAACTTGCAACGTTCTGCAAAAACTTCCGAAACTGCGTACCCGAGTCGTTTATCACAGCCATAAAGCGGGTGTCAAGACAATTCACACCAATTATGGCGCCTTTAATTCCTCGTTTTTACTCTGTAGTTTTTTCACCAGCCTGTCATAGCCATTGGCAGTGATTATCTTGTTGAACTGGCTGCGATAGTTCGATACAAGACTGACACCCTCAATAACGACATCATACACCATCCACTTGCCGTCTTGCTTGAACAGGTGGTAATCAAGGGTGAACTCGTCACGAGCAGCTGTGACGACCTTCGATTTTACCACCGCATGATCATCATCTTCCATGTATTCCTTGATGTAGACAATCTTTTCATTGTTGTACGACTCGATCTTTCCAGCGTACGAATTTTCGAGCAACGTCGCAAATAGCTCCGAAAATTGCTTCTTATCGGCCGGCGAGCGGACGTTCCAGTGCTTACCAAGCGAACGCTTGGCCATTTCAGAGTAGTCAAATATTACGCTGATTGTTTTTTTCAGCGCTTGACGGCGTTTAGTCTCGTTTTTCTTCATATCCTTGTCCGCCACGATTCGCACAACTTCATCGACGGTTTTTTTCACATCATCGGTCGGGCTTGCGCATGCCGCCGAAGCAAAGAATATCGAAGCTGCTAATACCAGTAAGATCCGTTTCAACATCTACACCTCCTCCAGATTATTTTTAAAGACCGTGCAAAGGCTCGTTTGTAGCATAGTCCAGATTAGCAGCGGCAATTCTGTAATTGTAAATCGATTTGAAATAATCGGCGCGCATACTGGAATAAGCTTGAAGCGCCTCAAAGATATCCTTGGCAGGGCCCATACCGAAGTCGAAGTTGGCGATAGCGGTGACAGCCCATTTTTTGGCGTTCAAATAGGCGCCACGCGTTGCCGTTGTGCTGTTCTTCGCTTCTACCAGCTCCAAGTAGTATTTTTCAACCTGAAGAGGAACGTTGGCATCAGCAAAGTCGCGGGTACTGAGCAGGCGGTTATACTGAGCGCGTTCACCGGCAACTTTGGCTCCGGTAATGCCGAAATCGAGTTTCCAGCGAGCCCCAAGAGCGATGCCGGCGACTATATGATTAAACGGGTCGGTGATATAAGAGTTTTGAATACGCTCACGTTCCTCCGCATAAGCCCAAGAGACGATTCCTCCCAGGAAAATATCGGGATAATAGTTGGCTTTTGCCGCTTCAACAAGTGCCGCGCGAGCTTTAAGCCCTTCGGATATCTGGAGAAACTCAGGACGCCTGCGACGGGCTTTTTCAATGTAAGCCTCTAAAGGAAGAATCTCATTATCGGCAATGACAAGCCGCTCGGCCCCGGTTTCCAACGGGGCGTCAACCGGCAGGCCAAGGCGGGCTCTCAAAGCTGCCAGAGCAAGCGACTCCCCTTTTTTTGCTTCCTCAAGGTATTTGGAAGCCATCCCCGAAAAAGCATCCAGTTTATAAAGATCCATCTCGTCTACAGTATCTGATCCCTGATTAAGCAATTTTTGCGCTTTCTCACGAGCCCTGATCAGAATCTCTTCGACCTCCAGCACCAGTTCCTTCATCTCGCGAGCCAGCAGCAGGCCATAATAATATTCGTTTACTTTCTGAACAATCTCGTTGGCCCGCTGCTGTTTGCGGGAACGATCGACCTCGATACCGTGGGTGGCGGCCTTCATGTTCTCGGAAATCTTGCCGAAGGTGTAGAGCGGCTGAATGATGGTAGCATCGGCGCTGGCAAACCAGGTAAGCGCATTGATGCTGAACGGTATATCAGTTTTAATGACGGGAATAATATCCTGCCGGGAGGCGGTTGGCGCTGGCCCGACCAATGTTGTCAACTCCATCCTCGGAAAACGGTACGACTTTGCTTCATCCAATTTGCTGGTCGCAAGCGCGATATCGCTTTCAGCTTCGCCCAATTCCGGGGCCGCTTTCAGGGCCACGCGGATACAGTCATCCAGACTCAGCGCGGTTTGCGCCGCCGGATTTTCAGCAGCATGAGTGATTGCGGCAGTGAAAAACAGCGCCCATATCGTCATGCAGGTACACAAAAGGATCTTCATCGTTACATTCCTATGCGGTAAAAGTTACTCAACTTTGCCGTGGATAAATTTACTTACCAGCTCTTCGATGTCGATGGCCGACTCGGTTTCACGTATCTTATCGTTGTTCTTAAGCATTTTATCCGAACCGCCCGGCCGGAGCTTGATAAATTTATCGCCGATTATGCCGCTCGTACGAACCGAGGCGATAACGTCATCGGTGATCTTTACTCCGGCGTTGATCTTAAGATAAGCCAGCGCCCGATCACCACTTTTTGCATCGAGTGCTATCCGATCGACCTTCCCGACTTCGACTCCGGCCACTTCGACCCGCGCCCCCGGCTTCAGGCCCGAGACCGAATCGAAAGCGGCGGTAACGGAATAATAATCGCCTCCGATAATTTCCATTTTACCTAGTTTGATTGAAACATATCCCAGGCAGAGGATACCGATCAGCATAAAGGTTCCGACCATTATTTCCAGTTTTACCATGTTCATGTATAGTTACCTCGCTAAACCATCTGAATCGGACCGTCCAGGCTGCCGCTGATGAACTGACGGATTGCCGGATCAATTGAATTTTTAATATCATCAGGTGTGCCGTACTGTAAAATCTTGCCGCGGAACAGCATCGCCACGTTCTGAGCCACATCAAAAATATCCGGTATTTCGTGCGAAACAATCACCGCCGTGAAGCCGAACTTGGCGTGGGTGTCCTTGATGAGCTGGTGAATCGCCCTCTTTATGATCGGGTCAAGGCCGGTGGTCGGTTCATCGAACAGGATGATCTTCGGGTTGAGTACCACCGCCCGCGCCAAGCCAACCCGTTTTTTCATGCCGCCGGAAAGCTCATCCGGAAATTTGTTTTCGATGTTCTTCAGCCCGACATCTTCCAGGGCCGAAAGGACCCTGCTCCGAATCTCCTCTTTTGAAAGCGCCGTCTTTTCCTGTAGCGGAAACGCCACGTTTTCAAAAACCGTCATTGAATCAAACAGCGCCACGTTCTGGAACAGCATGCCGAATTTTTCACGGATCCGGTTCAATTCCGAGCGGCGCAGGTCGAGAATACTTTCGCCATCAACTTCGACAGCGCCGCTGTCCGGCTGCAGCAGGCCGATCAGATGTTTCAGGAGTACGCTCTTGCCTTCGCCGCTGGGACCGATTATCGCAGTAATCTTGCCAGCGGGAATATCGAGATCAAGACCGTCCAGAACTTTCTGGTCGCCAAATGACTTATGCACGTTTCGTAGAGTAATCATATCAGAGCAGCACCGAAGTGAGGAAGTAATCCCATACCAGAATGATGACCGACGTCAATACTACCGATTCGGTTGTCGCCTTGGAAACCCCCTCGGCACCATGGCCGGCATAGTATCCTTTATAGCAGCCGATCCACGCGATGATCACGCCGAACGAAAAGGATTTCATAAAACCGGAGTAAACGTCGCGCCAGACCACCGATTTTCCCATCTCATAGAAATAAGCCCCCGGATTGACACCCAGCAACTTGACCCCGACCAGCCAGCCGCCGTAGATGCCGATCACATCGAATATGGCGCATAACAGCGGCAGAGAGATCATCGCGGCGATGAATTTTGGAGTAACCAGATACTTAAAGGGATCAAGCGCCATGGTTTCCAGTGCGTCAATCTGCTCGGTAATCCGCATGATGCCGATTTCCGCGGTTATAGCGCTGCCGGCCCTACCGGTCACCATCAGGGCGGCAAGAACCGGCCCGAGTTCGCGAATCAATGAGAGTGCCACAGCTGTACCCAGCATACCCTCTGAACCAAACTTGGATAGAGTGTAGTACCCCTGCAGACCGAGAACCATGCCGGTAAAACCGGCGGTCAGAAAGATTACGAACAACGACTTAGTTCCGATAAAACGCATCTGCTTCAGAATATGCACCAGACTGACCGGCCGCCGGACGATCATGTAGAACGAATAAAGCAGAAACCAGCCTGATCGTCCCAGGTCGCGCAGAATACCAATCGTTGTATGTCCAAGTGCCTGAATCACGTAAATCCCTTGAATATTGGAAATGCAATGGGAAAATATACATCAATGGGACGGAAAAGCAAAGAGGGAACTTCATTTAAGAAGGATTCAGACTAAACCGTCACTAACTTAAACAAAGAGCCAGCGACGTTTCCGCCCCGGCTCTTGCTGTATTAATCTAGCACAATTTTTAACGCTGACTGCTGATATTTCAGGTTGAATATCCTGATGATGACGAAAAAAGCGTCACCTCTCGTGAGTAAAGCAAGATTGCCTCTCGCATCACCATCGAAAGATTTTTTCTAGTACGCCGCGAAACTTCATCAAGAGCCGCTTTTTCTTCATCGGTGACCCTCAACGACACAACATTGTAGCGTGGATTATCCTTATGAACGTTTGGCATTATTTCTCTCCCTCCGGCTACTCAGCGGCAGCGGGTTCCACTTCCATTATCAGCTCGGGATCTTCCGCCTCAAGATATGTTTCATTATTCAATACCCGCGCCATCCTCACCATATCGAGTTCATTTTCCCAGCGGGAGACAACTACTGTGGCAACGCCATTGCCGACGAGATTGGTCAGAGCACGGGCCTCGGACATGAAACGGTCGATTCCCAGGATCAACGCCAGACCGGCGACAGGAATGGTAGGAATGGCGGCAAAGGTCGCTGCCAACGTGACAAAGCCGCTGCCGGTTACACCGGCGGCCCCTTTGGAAGTCAGCATCAAAACCCCAAGAATGGTCAAGGTTTGAGTCATCGTAAGTGGCGTGTTGGTGGCCTGGGCAACAAAGATCGCTGCCATGGTCAGGTAAATAGATGTTCCGTCCAGATTAAATGAGTACCCGGTCGGGATTACCAAGCCGACAACCGACTTGGTGCACCCCAGATTCTCCAGTTTGGCCATCATGCGCGGCAGAACTGTTTCCGATGAAGAGGTGCCCAGCACGATCAGCAACTCCTCCTTGATGTAGCTGATGAACTTGAAGATACTGAACCCGCAGAGCTTGCAGATCGAGCCGAGTACGACGAATATGAACAGCAGGCAGGTCAGGTAGAAGCTTCCCATCAACATGCCGAGTTTGGTCAGGGAACCGAGACCGAACTTGCCGATGGTAAAGGCCATGGCTCCGAAAGCACCGATAGGAGCGCCCTTCATAATAATGGCAACGACTCCGAAGAAGGCATGGGAAAGCTGGTCAATAAATTTGTAGACCGGCTTGCCACGTTCACCAAGGGCGGCCAGGGCAAATCCGAACAGAATGGCGAAGAACAGTACCTGCAAAATGTCCCCCTTGGCAAAAGCGTCCACCACGCTGCTTGGTATAATTCCGAGCAGAAAATCCGCGAGACTGTGCGATTTGGCGGCTGCTTCGGTAAAGTTGTTCAGCCCTTTGGTATCAAGCTTTGTGACATCGGCGTTCATACCGACCCCAGGCTGAATTATATTAATCACGAGCAAGCCGATTCCCAGAGCCAGAGTAGAGACTATTTCAAAATAGAGCAGTGCCTTTCCGCCGACGCGGCCAACCTTTTTCATATCATCCATGCCGGCGATACCGGTCACCACAGTACAGAAAATGATCGGAGCGATAATCATTTTAATCAGCTTGATAAAACCGTCGCCTAGAGGTTTCATGGCCGCGCCGGTTTCAGGGTAAAAATGCCCGACAAAAACCCCGATACTGATGGCGGTCAATACTTGAAAATACAGATGCTGATAAATCTTCTTCCCGTTCATGGTGTCGCTCCTTTTCCATTTCTGGTGTGATGGCTATCGTTCATAAACTATCAGTTTATCAAGGGGGAACCTGACAAAGCTATTCAAGTCATGTAGTTTGCGGCTTGTCCGGCAATGGCATCCAATGAGTAAATATCCGGACATTTTTTCTGCCAATTTTCTTGGTGCAGGCTTTGATGCTTTCGAAGTTGCCTACGCACGTGTAGTCATCTCCGAAGACCTGATAAGGCGTGTAAAGCAAAACTCTCTGGCATTCCTTTGGCAGCTGAACTTCGGTGTCAATCCATTCCATGGCTATCAATAATCTCCCTTCCGCGTATATCCGCACCGGTCCGTCTACAGCCGGTTTTGGCCAACGACAATAACACTGTATTAGCAAATGGAATGCCAGCATCGTATACAATTATAACCATTTGTTATCACAGTGTAAAGCGCTGGATGAAAAGAATATTCATAACAAAAGAGGTATAACCTGCAGATAGGGCGCGAGAAGGGGTGGGAGAACAATATTCTTTATATTCAGTAGGTTGTGCCGACATAACCTCGGTTATAGCTTATAACAGAAGTTATGCCCCTTTTAAAAAGCGTTGCGGCCACCAAAATACGGATAAAAATCATGCAGTTAGTTCAATCTTGCACTATACCCCTAAGTTTAAGCCGTTTGCTGAGGGCCGGCTGGGAAATTCCGAGAAGGCGGGCGGCGATGGTCTGGTTGCCGTTGGCACGCGACACCGCCTCTTCTACCAGGAGTTCGGCTGCTTCACCAAATGTCGGCAGGCGTTCCATGCCGGAAAACAGATTTTTATCCGTCTTAGGCGCCGCAGACAGATTCAGTTTTATCTCCGGGCGTATAATCGCTTTCAGGAAGGTATCCATCGAAAGCACCCGATCGCGATGGACACTGACGGCGTTGTATACCAGCGACTTTAATTCGCGAATGTTACCTGGAAAACTGTAGGTCGCCAGCAGTTGCAATAACTCGCGTGGAGGGGTCGGCTTCTTCTTGCCGAGAGCGCGGGCGGCCTCTTCCAGAAAATAGTCCAGAAGCGGTGCCAGATCTCCCTTACGCTCACGCAGCGGCGGGACCTGAACCATATGCGTACAGAGCCGGTAATAGAGGTCACGGCGGAACGAGCCGCTCTCCTGTTTGAGTGAGAGATCCTGGTGAGTGGCAACAACGACGCGGGCCTTGAGGCGCTTCGGGCGGTCACTCCCCAATGGAAAGTATTCCCCTTCCTGTAAAAGCCGCAGCAGCTTGACCTGGGAAGCGATGCTTAGATCCCCGATTTCATCCAGAAAAAGCGTACCGTCTGTAGCCTCCTCGATCATTCCGCGCCTGGGCTGATCAGCCCCGGTAAAGGCTCCGCGCATATGTCCGAAAAGAGTATCGGCGAAAACTACATCATCGAGTCCCGCCACATTCACGGACACCAGTTGTCCGCGGCAGCCGCTCAGGGTATGGGCAGCTTTAGCGATCAGCTCCTTGCCAACACCGCTTTCTCCAAGAATCAGCAGCGGTTCCGTACTCATAGCCACCGCCTCGATATAGGAAAAAATGGCATGCATGGCTCGATCGGTGGTGACAATGCCGGTAAAGGCTGCAGGGCATTTCAACTCTCCCGACAGCATCCGGCTGGACATTTCGCGATTTTGTCGTTCCAGCTCCAACATCCTGATTGCGCGCAATACACCGCTGACGAGCCGATCTTCTTCAACAGTTTTGACAAAATAATCGAAAGCGCCCTGTTTGATGCAGCTCACCGCACTCTCGATCTGATTCATACCGCTGATAACGATGACCGCTATTTCCGGATGGCGCTCGGCGATCAATCCGATCAGCTGGTCTCCGCTAAGATGCGGCATCGTCAAATCGAGGAGGACAAGCCCTATTTCGCGCTGCTCCAGCAGTTTCATGACCTCGCGGCTGTCCTGGCATGTGATGATATTGGTGATTCCTGCTGAACGCTCCAAAGTAAGACGCAGGGAACGGAGCCAGGCCGGCTCGTCATCAACCAGTAGGACACCGAAATGTGGATACAGAGATGAATTCATAATTTGTTCCTCGCACCGTACGGAAGCGTCAGAGTCACGGTTGTTCCGCTTCCGGGGGTAGATTCAAATTCCAGTAAACCGTTATGTTCTTTAACTATGGTGGCGGAGACCGACAGCCCAAGTCCGGTGCCGCCGCTTTCCCGCCTGGTGGTAAAAAAAGGATCCGTCAAACGCGTTATATTCTCCGGAGCAATACCGCACCCTTCATCAACCAGCCTCAGAACGACAGCCTCCGCGGCCTGTTCATGGAATGTTGCCAGGAATATGCCATGTTCCAGGTCCGGCAATGCTTGACAGGCGTTCAGAATCAAATTTACGACAACCTGTTCGATCCGTTGGGCATTGCCCAGTATTGGAGGCAGGGACGGAGCATAATTAGACTCAAATCGGCTGGTGGCGGATCGCAGCGATGAATCCACCAGACGGACGGCGGCCTGCACGATAGAATTAAAGTCTATCACTTCGGTTGCTGCCGAGTTGTCCTGACGGGCAAAATCCTTCAACTCTTCCACAATCCGTTTGATGCGATTGGCCCCGTCCTGCATCCCTTCCAACAGATGCGGAACCTCGTCACGCATGCGTGAATATGGAAGCCCCCCAAGGGTAAAATCGCCCTGACTCCGGTAACGGGCATCAAGAGCCTCTTCGGCATCCTGATACACCTCTCTCAGAATCGGCATATTGAGCAGAATAAGCCCGTTCGGATTGTTGATTTCATGAGCCACCCCCGCCACAAGGATGCCAAGTGAGGCCATCTTGTCGGCCTGGATCAGCTTGTCCTGATGGAGCTTCAGCTCATCCAGGGCGTGCTTACGCTCAACTACTTCCAGGGCCAACTCCTCCGTACGCTGGGCAACCCGTTTCTGGAGTGTGCGGGACCAGATAACCGTTGCAGCAAGTATCAGGAGCAGCGGTCCCATCAGCAGGCTCCCGTACCATACCACCTTTTCCCAGGACACTTTTGGCGGTCCGAGAACCCCGAGCCAGCGGTCATAAATTTCCTGATACTGACCGGTTTTTTTCAGAATCGCCAATCCTTCGTTAAAACGGGCCAGGAGTTCTTCATTCCCTTTTTTTACCGCATAGCAGTATTTTTGGGTTGATATGCTTTTGGCAACCGGAACCAGATTGGAGAGCTTGTGTTCGCGAATAATATACATGCCGGGAAGCATGGCCAGCACGGCATAATCATGCTCCCCGGATGCCAGCAGCCTAAGCGCATCGGCCGGAGTTTCCGTCATCACCAGGTTTGCCGCAAAACCGAGCGACATCAGATAGTCATGCATGATCCCGTCACGGAACACGACAATTTCCTTGCCGCGCAGCTCTTCGATAGTACTGATCGGAGCGGTCTCCTTACGGGCAAAAATAGCATGATTGATGATGGTATGCGGAGGGGAGAACGAGAGGGTCCTGGTTCGATCTTCCGAGTAGGAAATGCCCTGCAGAACGGCCACTGAGCCATCCAAAAGAGCGTTGCGCATCTCCGACCAGCCACCGAAACGAAATTTGACCTTTACCCCCATGACGTCGGCAATCGCCTTGGTAAGATCGACATTATAACCGGCCGGGTTGCCATTCTTATCCAGAAATTCATACGGCGGATAGTCGCGATCACCGCCAACGATTATAACCGGTTGAGATGACACGTCCATCTCCACGGCCGAAACAGAAACTGGATATGCACCCAGAAACAGCAGCATCAGGATAATAGCCGCTGCTATACCCGGAATAAGGTTTCTGCTCTGGCCAATGTACACCATCAGACCAGCTCCTCGATCTTTCCACCCGGCTTAAGAACAAATCTGCTCCCGCGCCATTCAACCCGGTTCCCCAGAAATGAAAGCGCCCAGGTAAAAAACGCCAGCATGTCGCGGAGAGGAAGCAGCCAGAGCCAGCGAGGAAACAGGCCATCTTGAACGAAGCGACGGCTGAAGAGAGTACAGACACACAAACGAACGAAGTACAGCAGCGACACGGTCGCTGTTCCGATTGCCGGTGATGGTGCCAGCAGTGTAGCAAGCAGAACTGCAAGGAAAGGAAGTGTAATTCCGGATGCCAAATAGCCTCCAGGACGGCTTACCCGCATGGTGCGAGCCCAACGCAGCTGGCGAGAGAGTACCGACATCAGATTCTCCGGTTTTATGACACTCTCGACAAAACAGGGGTCAAGGGCTATCCGCCATCCGGCAAGGTGAATTTTGTTACCCAGCTGGTAGTCATCGGCCAGATAATCTGTCAGCGCATCAAAACCACCGATGGCCTGCAAAGCCGAGCGTCTGACCGCCATCGAAGCGCCCATGGCAAATGATAGCCCCTCCAACTGCCGGGCCACCAGCACATTGGGAATCATATCGGCGGTAAAGCCGGTAGCTTCAAGGGCAGTGGCAATGCCATGCACGTCGGAAGTCCGATAAAGCGATGTTACCAGTCCGACCTCCGGATCAGAAAAATGCGCCGTTACCGATTGCAGATAATCGAGCGGGACGCTGATATCGCTGTCACTGATGATGATGATATCGTACCTGGCTTCGGGAAAAGCGTTGATCAGGTTGGAAACCTTGTAGTTTGGACCATGCAGTGCCGGGTTGATTACCAACCGAATGTCATGATTGGTAAAATCATCGATCAGCTGTCGAATAACCGGAATAACCGCATCATCGGGCGATGCCGCGGCAAAAACGAGTTGCAGCTCTCCTGAATACTGCTGGCAGCAGAACGAGGCAAAATTGTCGTAACTGTCCTCATCCATCCCTTTGACAGGCTTGAGAATCGTTACATTCAGGGGCAAGGAAGAATCACAGGCATTTTCTTGACCCTTGATCCTTGACCCTTGACCCTTAAAGTACTTCACCGCGCACATCAGAGAAATAAGTGAATAGGCCAGCGCCGGCATGATAACTATAAAGGGGAGCAGAGTACGCAGCATATCAGAGCACTTTCTGGACGAGCAGCAGATAAGGGGCCTCGGGACTGACATTGGTCTGTCCCATGCGCCAGCAGTTGCAGCTGCGCGGATCGAGACCGGCGGCCCATTTTTCGATAACCGCCTGCTCATCGACGCCGCCGTTGTGTCCGGGGTACACCGTCAACATCACGACACCCCCCGCTTCAAGCAGACTCAACGATTGTTCCAAGGCGCTACCGGTGGTATCGGGGCGCGTAATGATACTGCGGTCCCCTCCTGGACGGTAGCCGAGATTGAACAGTACGGCCTGCACCGGCTCAGTGACATGCTGTGTCAGTTCTTCGTGTCCGACCTGCAAGAGCGTCACCCGGCTCAATAAATCCTCTTCAGTCAGCCTGCGACAGGTCTCGGCAATCGCCTGCTGCTGAATGTCAAATCCCCAGACATGACCATGAGCGCCAACCAGACGGGCCAGCAGCAGGGTGTCATACCCATTGCCGCAGGTCGCATCAACAGCGGTCTGCCCATCACGCAGAAAGCTGCGCAGAAACAGGTGTGACAGCGGCACCGGCCCGCGCAGCACCGGTATTGTAGAACAGGATAAATTTGTCATGTCCGGCAGAGGTTAGCAGAATTTGGCGGCTATATCCAGAAAGGATTTGTTTGTAATCCTGTGATAAAAAGCGTACTACGACAACATGATATTAAGAAAAATCGTCGGAAAAGAGCAGAACGGCAGTCGTCTGGATGATGCCATTGCAACCCTCTGTGAGGGAGTCAGCAAATCTGAGGCGCGTCGCATCATTGACCGTGGTGGATGCACGGTCAATGTTTCCCTGGTGAGGGTGGCGTCGCGAGGCGTCAAAGCTGGCGATGTCATCGAGATCGGCGTCATGGAAGCGGGGCGTTTCCAAGATTTGCAATTGCCACCGGAGGCGCTTTTGTTTGAGGACGACGAACTGATCGCCGTCAATAAACCGGCCGGCATCAACAGCCAGCGCACCCCCTATCAGCTGAAAGGCACTCTTGAATATTGGGTGTCGGAGTATTTTAAATCAGAGGGTAACAGTGAGCCGGCCCGGATCGTTCATCGACTCGATCGCGGTACTTCGGGAGCCATGCTTTTCCCTAAAAACCGGCAGGCTGCGGCCTGGCTCTCGAAGCAGTTTCAAGATGGCCTGGTCGAAAAGCGGTATCTGGCGTTGGTGTGCGGCTGTCCTGATCAGAAGGAATGGAGAGTGGATGCGCCAATTGGAAAGATTGCTTCGGCGCGTTACGGAATCGTTGCCGGCGGCAAACCGTCCATAACCGAATTTCGGACGGTCGCATCATACGGCAACATTTCTCTGGTAGAAGCCAGACCGTTGACCGGCCGAACCCACCAGATCAGGGTGCATCTTGCCTCTGCAGGCCTTCCGATACTTGGAGATACGACCTATGGCGGTCAGAAAGCGGAGCGGATGATGCTGCACTGCTCGGCCATGACATTCCAAAGTTCAAAAAAGATGGTAATCAATGTAACCGCGCCTCTTGATGGCGAGTTCGAAAAACGGGTTAGCGAACTGTCGCAGAACATTTTGTAATCTATTCGCCAAAGACCTGGGCGCTGAAAATATAGATATCGCATTCTCCCTGCCATGCATCTTTCTCCAGACCGGCCTTGACACAGGTATGCTGCAGGAACTGCTCACGATTCCATCCGTATTCTGTTGCTACTTGGGGAAGCAGCACCCCGCGATAGCTCCCTTTTATTATATAGATGCCATGGATGCCGACCTGAATTTCCTCAACCGAGGAGACCTTTTCAAGCGGCGAGAGCACCGAAATATCAAGCGTGAAATCAGCCAGATCTTCACTCTTCATCGGATAAAAACGGGGATCGCGGGTTGCGGCCGAGACCGCCATCTCCTGTACCAGCAGATACAGTGACCGGTCGGATACAAAATTGCCGATACACCCCCGCAACTCCCCCTTCTTTTTTATTGTGACAAAACAGCCGGAGTGAAGATTCAAACCTGGCGATGTTGAGACAATATCCGGTATTTTCCCGTTGGCAACATGGTCAACAATAGTTTCCCTGGCTATCTTCAGCAGTTCCTTCTGTTCCGTTTTAGTCAAAAGCTCCGCCATGTTTTCCTCCCTGAATTCAAAATCAATAATTTTTCCGCCGGAACAGCCCGGTTTTTATACTGCTTATCCGATCCAAAAACAAGACGCCGTCCAGATGATCCATTTCATGCTGGATCGCAACCGCCTCAAAACCGCTGGCGGTGATTTCCCTGATAGTCCCGTCCGGCTCGCTGAAACGCAGCGTAATCTCGGTAGCCCGATCAACATCGCCGGTGTAATCCGGCACACTCATACACCCTTCGCGCATGGTTGCGGAACCGCTATGGTCCGTAATTTCCGGATTGATCATACACAGCAGACCGTGGTTATTATCTTTACCATAGCGGTTCTTGGAAACATCGACAACACAGACCCGCAACGTGACGCCGATCTGCGGGGCAGCCACGCCGACCGAACCGGGGCCTTCATGCATCGTATCCACCAGATCCTGGATCAGATCATGGATACTCTTATCGATCTGCCCAACCCGGCTACACATTTTTTTCAATATCGGATGCGGATAGCGTAAAACAGACTGAATCGGCATCTCTAGAAAGCCACCGGAGTTATGACTCGAACACCGATTTCCACGTTCAGCTCTTTTTTCAGGATGGCCAGCGTCTGCTCCACCCCTTCGGCCGTTTCGCCATACGGCAAGGCGACCTCCAGCATCAACACGTAGACCGGCTCCTCCTCTGTACCGATCAACTTGGTGTTCAGATCGGTTATGTTTATGTTGCGGGCGGCCAACTCACGGGTAACGCGGTAGACGATGCCCGATTGGTCGGCGCCATAGACAGAAATCATACAGATTTCGCCGTCAGGTTCATGACGCGCCACCTCATCAAGATGAAGAGTACGAACCCCAAGCGTCATTCCAATTCGGTCACAGACCGGTTTCAGCTCGTCAATCAACCGCGATTTGCTGAACGGTTTTTTCAGCGAAACAATCAGGATCATCGCAAACTCACCCGCCAGCATCGTACAGCTGGAGTCGGCAATATTGCATCCGAGGTTAAAGAGCCCTTCCGTAACGGCGGCCACGATACCGGGGCGGTCTTTGCCGACCACGGAAACGGCGTAATGCAGAATTTCTGACTGTGGCGTCATGTTAAACCTCTCAGGGTGCAGATTTCTATCAGTTTATTGCACCAAAACTATTTCATCTGCAAATGTTTTCTGAAGATTGTCTCGTTCTGAAGTGCATAAGTTAATGAAATATGGTGAATACCCGGCAAATCGTTTTGACTACAAAGTTGTACTTTTTGTACTAGTTTTGTACCACAACTTTTGTACCATTACAGCGCTGTGGTTAGTGGGTAGTAGTCTAATTCGTACTCGTGTCATTTAACAGCTAAAAATGAACGCTGCCAGTTGGTTGGTCAATCATGGCCACGCAAGCCCCATTCAACATCTTACCGGATAAATTGTTCATCGTGATACATGTTGTTCGGGCCGAAAACGCATAATTCCTGATTCAGATATAACAGCCAAGCAGCGTTCATGTCATCATCATCCAGCGGACGAGCAGCAGATATGATTAAATTTTCAATAGCCATATCCTGCTTGTAGAAATACATACCGGCACTTAATTGGATTACAGCGCGAAGGGTGGAAACAGATTTTTTCGGAACGACCAAATAATCTGGACACCACTTTACTGTTGTTGATCCGCCGTCAAGTCTATCCATCTGAAGGGCTTTGTGCCGAAGTTGGTACGTGGTGAAATCGATGAGATGGTTTCCAACCTCAAGCCACATGTGGTAAGCAACACTTTCTGGTTGCGATGGCATATTTGGTAATGGTGCATGCAATATTACATCGCCGTCACCGTCGCCCACTCTCCAGGCGGCATATCCAGCAACAAGTTTTGAAGACACTCCCAAGCGGTTCAGTATCTCTTGAGCGATAGCAGCATGAATGAAGCAATCTGAGCCGAGGTTTCCGCTGGCTGCTGTGGCAAGGCGGCGTAGTGCCGAAGAGATGCGCGGAAGATCGTTATTCTTGTCAAATTTCGGTATTGCTCGCGAGGTCATAATAGACCTCGCTCGACAAATGATAGATAGCCTTCCGTTCCAACAATTACATGATCGAGAACTTTTATACCGATAATTTCTCCGGCCTCTTTTAACCTTCTGGTAATGGCAATATCTTCCGCGCTTGGTGTCGGGTCGCCGGTAGGGTGATTATGCACCAGGAGCAGGGCCGCTGCTGATGATGAACACAGAACTGTCTTGAATACCTCTCTCGGATGGACGATGGACTGGTTGAGGCTGCCAACGGACACCAGATCAAGGCATAAAATCCGATTCTTACCGTCAAGGTGAACGGTAAAGAAATGCTCTTTCGCTTCACTATGCAAAAAACTGAATATTTCGGCTACTTGCGCCGGTGCGGTGTAGCGGCGGTCGGCTTGGAAATATTGGGCCACCTCTTCACGGACTGTTAATGTTTCCATGACGACGCGGATCTGCTTAAATTTTATGGGACGGCGTGGAACCGTCAAGGTCTCCACGCCGAAGAGTGTTTCTACGGTAATGGTTTTCATTTTGCCGCCCGTTTTAACTCACGGTCACGCCAGGTAATCGACATTCCGGTAAGGGCTTCTGTTAATGCTTGCCATTCTGGCTGAGGAACTTTTTTGCGTGACGACACAATGGAATGCTTACCGGTTGCACTGACGAGAGTTACATGCAAAAGTATCCTGTCAATCGGAACACCCTCGATCTGTCTTGCAAACACTACACCTTCAGCC
>CAIYDX010000347.1 GCA_903925005.1 uncultured Geobacteraceae bacterium | reverse complement strand
CGAATGGAGCTACTTTATGTAGCGGAACTGAATCTTTGGCTAAGAAGAATGGACCAGTGAACTCAATTTACAGGCCGAACCATATCGGCCTAAATTTCAAGACCGACAGACTCCTAGCAAGCCATTTACTTGCATCGTCAGACACCCCGCCTATTATGGAATCGAGTGACCGGAACAGCCTGACAAGAAGAACGGCAGAGTTCCATTCTCTTTTCGCTGGAGACAGAATGTAGTCGTTAGTATACAACTTGGCAACGGTTGACGCACTGACTCCCAATATATGTGCCAGCTTAGCCCTGTTGATACCGAGGTAAGTTGCGGTGTTGATGACTGCTTTTGACAATATTATGGTTTTGTTGTCCGTATTACTCTCAGGCATTCTATTTCCCTTACAATTGCTTGCTGTTCTTCAATCTGTTTCAGTGGAGCTGTGTTCGTTCCCAAAAGCATCAACTGTTGACTGTCGATTCGAGATACCCGCGAATCACACGTAATCCTTCCTCTTCTTTCTTAATTATATCAAGAGGAGCTTGACCATCGAATGTGCTGTTTTTAGCGGTAATCCAGCGGTAAACGAGATCACGATTATACGGATAAAGTATGCGAAGGTTTTTATGAATTCCCATAAGGAGGCCTACTCGATCGAGCATGGCTTGATCATCGCCTATACATCCTCCACTTTGGTAACGGCGTATGGTGCTTATCGATCGGTGCAATATGGCCGCTTGGTCGGTAATTGAGATCTGCCACAATGCGAAAAGACGCATCAACATTTTGGTGAGGGCGACTCTGTTCTCCTTTTTATTGAGGCTTATATCCACTGCTTCCTCAGTGTCCTTTTGGAGGAAATCCGGCGGTACCTCAGAAGGGCGCGAAAAGAAATCATCCCAGATTTCAGGTTTAGGTTTCCCCATCATCCTATTCCCATGGCCCAAAACGTAACCCCTCAATTTCTTCTTGGGATTGAAGCTGTTTAATAGCAAACAGCCAGCTTTGTAACCCGGGGTTTCTTATTTTCCATGCGCCTCCTTCATCCTGTATAACCAGGTTAAGTGCCGTCAGTTTCTTCAGACCAGACCTCAACCCCCCTGATGAAAAATCATAATCTGGAAACATCTTAACGTATGAATACAAGTGTGCTGAAGGAAACATGCAGATTGCGAAAAGTAGGCGCTTCTGATTAAGTGAAAGACGAAATGCTTTCAGCATGTGTTTGTAGTCAGTCTGTCCTATGGTCATAATTATCTCCACTGGGCTCATGTATCCTCAGAGTTTATCCGGCTATCCAAGGTGAGTCATCAGGTAGTCGTAGACATATCAGCTTCTTCCTTCAGTTGATCGCGGAAACAAAGAGAGGGCTGAATTGCTCTTTCGATTTGCTCTTCATTCAAGCCCAGTTCACGAAGATTGGATTTCTGCTGCTCTATAAATACTTCTATTTGGTCGAGCATCCTTTTGGTTTCCCGGATTTGATCATCATGGGACATTTCGTTAACTCCTTCTTGTATCCAAAAAATCCTCAGTATGTGCAGAATATGCACGTTCCTTTAATCCACAGCGCTACGAAAACACCCCGTACTCGATCCGGCCCAGCGTATTCATCACCAGATCCACTCCATCGGGATTATCAAGTAGAAGCGCTGGTGTCTGACCACCGAGTGCAATGCAAGGAGAATTGAGCCATCGCATTGCCTTGTCGGAATCTTTAAAAACACTGTAGGCTCGGTTAACAACGTCCTTATGATTTGTTTCGAGATCAGCTGTAGATTTCATAACATCCCCTTAGCGATCGGCAATTCGTGAATCCATAGACTATCCTTCTTGAGCCGTTTGAACCCTTTATGATTCCTTTGCGGGTAAGGCTAATTGGCCCCTTTGGACCCTTTGCGGCCTCTTTACTTAAGCGAGCGAGCAATTCGTTCTATGCTCTGAATACCCGATTCCATTTTTATTCGAGCAGATGAGTTTGCAGAATGGACTTTGATGGAGGGTGGCCGGAATCCTCGGATTGCTACAGCCTCCTCGATCCAAAGAACGACATCATAGCCGGTGCCATGATCGTCATCGCCGAGGTCGTGATCCAGACTCAGTTCTGTTACCGTACCGGTTTCCAACAACTCAATTGCTTCCTCGGGCCAGCGTACTTGCCGCCAGCCATCTGGGGCAATTCTCTCATCATCAAGATATACTTTCATGAGGTTGGTTCCATCCTACTGACATATTTTCTTATAAGAAGAGTGACTACGAGAAAAAACAGGCTGACTGCCATAACACGATATGCTGTATTGACTCCTGGCTGTTGCGCCACAACAGTGGCGACACCAATGTCGACTGCAAGAGCCAATATAAATGCAAAAGGCAAAACCCATTTAGGAAAATACTTACCGTTACGTCCATGTTCCGCGTAAATCAGTATGGGGCCAGCAATTATTATAAACTGGCATGCTAATATTATGAGAACAGCGAAAAAATTGCCTCCTGCCTCTGGAGGGAGTGTAGAAGGATCAGCAATAAAAACAACCCACTTACTCATCTGAAGTATCCTCCATAATACCACCTAAACACTGGAGCATCGAGTTTCAAGCCGGTCGGATAAGGTGCTGATAAATGTATTTAAAAAGCTCTTGGTAGCATTGCTAAGAGCTTTTGATTTGATAACAAGACGGGTTTGATGGGTTCATGGCGGGTTCAGGCTGTCCCATAAGTCCCATAAATGTCTCATTTCATCTTTGATACAACATAAAAGACACCGCGTTTCTCTCCGACTCGATCAAGAAGTCCTTTTCAACACGAACGTCAATGTCCCGCAAAGCAGTTTTCAGCAACACCTTATCCGACCGGCTTGCATCTAGTTTAACTAT
>CAIYDX010000346.1 GCA_903925005.1 uncultured Geobacteraceae bacterium | reverse complement strand
CAAATCAGCGCTTACCTAAATTCAACGCTGTCATATTAGACATGGATGGCCTAGCGATAGACTCTGAGCCTTCCTTCCTATTTGCATGGAAGCAGGCAGGGATACAGTTCGGAACCCATCTGGATGACAATTTGGCACTGAGTTTGTTGGGTCGCAATGCCGAGGAGGTTGAATCGGCCTTGAAGCAGGCTATTGGCGAAAAGTTCGACGGCCCTCGCTTTCGCCTTCTGTCAGCTCGGCTCTGGCGGGAATATGTGGAAACCAAAGGCATACCCCCCATGCCGGGGTTAGCCAGTCTGCTTGAGTTGCTGATAAGCAATCGCATACCTTACGCCTTGGCGACTAACAGCGACAGACACAGTGCGTCAGAATGCCTGCGTTTGAGTGGCCTGGAAAATGACTTCCCAATAGTGGTCACCCGCGACCAAGTTTCGGCCGGCAAACCGGCGCCTGATGTGTTTCTCCATGCGGCAAGGCTATTGGGGTTTGCCGCGAGCGAATGCTTAGCGCTTGAAGACTCCGCCATTGGCCTGTTGGCGGCATCAAGAGCAGGAATGACTCCCGTGCTGGTGAACGCGCAACCTTCCTTTGATTCGCAACAACTGGCGGTAATGACGTTCAGGTCGCTGCATGAAATTGCCGGGGCCATTGCAGCAAGTAGGTAGATACCGTCATTCCGGCATGGATCGCCGGACAAATCGGCAGGACAGCCGATTTGCACGGCTTCGCCGCCCGAAGGGTGAGTGACACGGATGTCACTCATGCATCCAGATTGCAGGGATGCCCCATACCCCTCCGTCCATCTGATACCTATATTCCGGCGGTATCTGCCGGAACGACGGCGTTTTGGGTTTGGCTGGTTCCCAAGCTCCGGCTCTCGCCCTTATACACAAGTCAGCCCGGTAGGGCGCAATAGCGTACTCGCGTATTGCGCCGTATGCTGACAATCCCATTCGGCGCAATACGCGGCGAGCCGCTATTGCGCCCTTACGGCCCTATGACGATACTCTGAACACAGGCGATTAAAGCGAAAACTTACAGTAGGAGTAAAAACATGCAAACCCAGATTGAAATTGATGATGAATTAATGCAATCGGCCATGCGGGCCAGCGGCATCCAGACCGTGGCAGAAGCCGTTGAAGCCGGTTTGAAATTGTTGCTGCGCCAACAAGGCTATGCCCGGATATTGGCGTTGGGCGGCAAACTGAAATGGGAAAATGAGGCTGAGGAAGCGTCGGAGCCGCAGGAATGATCTTGGTCGATAGCAGTGTATGGATCGACCATTTCAACGGCACACTGAATCCGCCAGTCAGTTTTCTCCGGGATGGGCTTGCCAGCGGCGAGCATGAGTTTGTCATCGGCGATTTGATATTGCTTGAAGTGTTGCGAGGGTTTCGCCATGACCGCGATTACCATGCTGCCCGTGACTCGTTGCGGATTTTAAGATGTTTTATCCTAGGCGGTGAAAGACTCGCGGTAACCGCTGCCGAAAACTATCGCGCATTGCGAAAACGTGGCATTACGTTCCGCAAGCCGGTGGACGTACTCATCGCGACGTTTTGCATCGAAACTAAAATCAAGCTGTTGCATAATGACTGCGATTTTGATCCTTTCGTCGCTCATCTTGGATTATGCGTTACCCATGACCGTAGAGTGCAATAGGCTCACAAAGTTGGAGTGTAAAATTCAGCTTGCGCAATCGTAGGGCGCAATAGCGGTACTCTGCGTATTGCGCCGTATGTTGACAATCCCATTCGGCGCAATAGGCGGCAAGCCGCTATTTCGCCCTTACGGACCTAGGAAGTCTGGCAACGGAAAAGATGTTGCCCGACCTACAGGTCTAATAGGCAGCATATTTACACCCATCTAAAGTTAAAAAATAATACTCCCATTTTACTCTAAAAATATCTATGTGACGTAGGATGGGCTGAGCCTGCGAAGCCCATCAACCACCGTGCAGGTCTTAAAACGCGAATGATGCGCCTCGTTCCTCGGCACATCCTAAATTCTTTACCGATTATTCGAGTGAAATGATAGTAGATCAGATATTTATAGATTCATCAATAATACGAATACCATTTATCAAATAATGTATATCAGAATCTGTTTTTTCTTTTAGGTAGTAATATTCGCGATCTCTATTTATTAACATAGTAGATAACATATAAGCCGTTGCTTTAGCGCGTATCTTTGAAAAAATACAATGACTTTTGTTTCTTTTGGTTATATCAGAGGTTTCGACATAATTAATTCCATAACACGTTGGACAGGAAGGAGCTAGTACGCATCCTTGGCAATTAGTATCTAGCAAATTATCAGACTTTAAAATAGAAAACATATCATCTAGTTTTACACTGTTACCTGACGAGGATGGCATAAAAGTGTGGCAAGGATATTTTGTGCCTGTTCTGTCAATGCAAATCATATTTGTACCCGCTCCACACCATTTTTGTAGCACATGGTCAAAAGCAGTATTTTGAATTGGCATTGTAATAATTGAGCATGGTTCTATATTCGGATTGTCAATATAAAAATCAGCGAGTTTTTTTAGTTGCTCTGCAAAAATTGGGTAATCTTCCTCTTCCCATGTGATACCATAAGCATTGTTGCAAGAAACTTTAAATCCATGCTTGTGCAGATATATAACACCCTCGGCAAGATTTGGAATAGTAAGACGAGATATAGTCATTTTAGCCGACTGGAAAGGCCATAATGATGAAAAAAAGTTAAGGTCAATCTGTGCGAAAGAGTTGTTCCTATTGAGGTTGTGCAT
>CAIYDX010000345.1 GCA_903925005.1 uncultured Geobacteraceae bacterium | reverse complement strand
GATGTTCTCGGCGCCTGTTTAAACTCCTTTACCTCTAATGCGTTTGCCGAATATCCAGCACCTGGCATTGGTTGCGGCGGCTGCTGCTGTTCCAGCCGGATGTAGGTACCGCAGAGGTTTGCGGCAGCGACACGCACCACGCCATCCGAACCGATTTCGCCGGTGTAGGTATTCAGATTGTCATAAAACGCTCGATCAATGCTTTGACCGGTAAGCACAAAGGGGAATAGGCTACCGGTGATACTTTTTGCGTTATTATCAATAATCCAGGCACTGTTGAGCGCCCATGCCTCTTTACTGCCAAGCTCCAGCCAGTCCAGCACACCCTGACCAGGCTCGACACCTTCAAACCATGACTTCATACGACTCAAACGTCCCTTGCCGAGCTGGGCCAGGGCGGAACCGTAGTTGGCAGGGGCCAGCATGACCAGATGACTCATTGGACAAGGTCCGGCTGCCGGATCTGTTTCATAGTACCGATGCCACCAGTCACGCACGACAGGGCCACCGGTTGAATGGGTAATGCAAACAAAACGGGTTCCAGCATTCACGATGGTTGCCAGTTCATCCTGAACCGCTGTGCGGAAGGCCCGTGAAATATCGCTGACGCGCACTTCATCATGGAAGCTGATATAGCGGCCAAGGAAAATTTCCTGAATCTGGAGTGTGATACCTTGGGCAGCAGCCTCGGCACGCAATCTGGCAGGCAGTCCTCCATAGGTATTGGTGTTGGTTACACTCCAGCCATGTACAAACACAATTACGATATTGCCTGTTGGCATTGTGATTCTCCTTTTTGCCTGCTATTAAAAACCAGCTTATTGACTACAATTACCCCAAACTTCGGCATGCCGAGTTTTCATATAACCACCAGATTTTAAGAGTAATTAATGGCATCTCCCGTTTAATTAAACTTTCAAAACTTTTTATGCCTGATTATTTATTCAACTCTCCACCACTTCCCCCTTACCTCCTCTCTACCTCTTGATATTCCCATAATCTTGACAAAACGCCAACGCAGCAAAAATCACCACGGACAACCTCACGAAGTTTTTCGGTTTGTCCTGCACGACAACTATTGCCACCCGGCCAACCTCAAGACATCTCCTGGACACGGCCTTGTATTCGGCTTTCAGCGCATCGGTTATACAGATTTAATGCCAAACCATTTTTTAACACATTATCGTTATAATATCAGACTGTTAAACTATTCATGAGCAGACTCGGTCGAACAGCGCCATAGTGCTGAAATGGCCAGATACTGGTCAATTCCAAGGAAAGCGCTTGAATATTACAGCTTTTATGTGTTGCAAGAAAATGAACAGACTCAGCCAACGCACTGTTAATTGGTGCTTATAGTGAGTGCCCAGAAACTGGACATCTGGGAAACACTCGTATTTTCGCGCTCAATCCTGCATCGCTATTGATTATAAGCTGATAGGAAACGGTTGATTGAGGCACTGAGATTATAAGGGGAGAGAATGCAATTGGGCACAGCAGGTTATGGTCATTTATCTTGTAAAATGAACAAATGGGGATACAGCACGGCTGGAATGAAGCCAGCACCGTCAAAGCGTGATACAGGAGTCACAAAGCAGAAGCCACTACACAGCACCGATTTTGCCAAAGTCTGGAAAAAGCGGTTGATCAGGCCGGAATCAATCCGCTGCGTCTTGTCAAGCTCATGGGTCATGCATCGAAACAAATGGTGTTGAGGTATACGGGAACTACGTGGAAGGTCTTGAAGAGGATGCTGAAGCGATTTACAGCTACTTCGGGGAAGACTTCATTACCCCCCGAAAACGAGAAAACCCGATACCGTTTAGATACAGTACCGGGCACAGTCGCCGCGTTGATTCTCCCAACATATCAACATCATTAAGTTTTTAATGGAGCGGGAAACGGGATTCGAACCCGCGACTTCAACCTTGGCAAGGTTGAGATCCGAAGTCAGTTCCGAGCCACTGAACAGGGGACAGATACACAACCTTGATCAAATCTTGGGCGCCAGAACGTGCTTTTACCTACTTCATGACGTGAGAAACGCTGCCAATCTGGACTGTCCTTAAAGGCGTACTCCTCAACATTGAGAGCGGAACTGATCCTGTCTGCAGCTGTGATAGCTTCTACAATTGTCAGAATTGGATAAATGTTTCCCCTTTTATGATTCTTTCAAGTCCACAAATACCGCAAAGCTGTTGCTAAATCCGAATTGACTGAATCGAGTCTTTTTAAATGAAGTGCCAAAATTTCTAAAGTCAATGCATCGTGGTCAAGCGCATAGCCGGCTGACGAGAATTTACCAACGTTCCGGAGAGTCATGATTTTCCCAGTATCGTGAAGAAGAGCGCCCACAATAGCAAGATCACATCCATCCCGTCCAAACTCACTGAACCGACTAACCATTTCTGCACACTCCAGGCTATGCTCCAGTAGACCTCCGGCTATACAGTGGTGGTGCCTGCGACTTGCTGGTACAGTGATGAAGGGAATAACAAAACTATCATCAGAGAATACCCATCCGATAAAGCGTCTTAGAGAGTCATTCGATATCTGCGCTACAATGCTTCGTAATCGTTCCAACAAAGGTGATAACGGACACATGCTGTTCAAAATGAGTTGCAATGAATTTTCCGATTCTATAGAAACATGCCGGATTGAAGTGATACCGGCCAGCCACCCTCCGTTAAATTCCCTGATTATCCCCTCTACCTGAAACTTGTCAAGGTCATCCATGCAATCAGGACTTTCACAATGTTCCTGCCAGGCATATGCCTTTATCGACTTGCTGCAATCCTCTATCACAAAAGAGAGATACTTTGACCCGTTAGTTGCAATTTTCCGAAGCGGTTGCCGTACCCTGCATTCACAACTGAATTGTGCGCCATGAATCAAATCAATATCATTCAGTGTCATCGTGAGCCTCCTGACTGGTCTGGGAAATCAGCAGACGCTCAAATGCCGAACCGTCCATCCTGGTAAGGTTAGGGATATAACGTGAATATACGGTGAAAAGCATGCGCGTGGTGCTATGCCCCATCTGCCGCGCGATCCATTCAGGGTTTTCCCCAGCTGCAAGCCAGAGAGTGGCTGTCGTGTGACGTGTTTGGTATGGCTTGCGTTTTTTGAGACCCAGACGCCGAAGTGCTGGATACCAGACCCGGTTCATTACGTTGCGTCTGTCAAGTGGCAAACCGTTCCGAGTACTAAACACAAGTACATCATTGCTCTTCGACAACTCCCTTTGTGCCCACATGGCATCAAATACTGGTCTGGACATGACAATATCTCGAGCTGACTCTATGGTTTTAGCTGTTTCAACAAATCTGTTTACCAACGTTTCTCGAATGCTGATCAGCCCTTTTTCAAAATCTACGTACTTCCATTGCAAGCCGTCAACCTCTGCCGTACGCATACCGGTATAGAAACGCACAATATAGTAATTGCGGAAATCAGCCCTGATATTGGCAAGGAACAGATTGACCTCATTAAGGTTAAACGGATCAATATCGCTACGCGGCACTTTAAGCTGTTTAATTCCGACATTGGGTGTGCTAAATTTATACCGGTCAGCCGCCTCATTAAGTATCATACGCAATGGCGACATGATGTGATTTATCCGGTCATGAGATAATCCTTCTTTGGTTCCGTTCTGGACTTTGGCGAGCGTGGAACGGAACTTGAGGATGTCTCCCTTGGTGATACGGCTGACTTCTTTCTCACCAAATATTGGCAGCAGATACTTATTAAACGTTATTCTCAGTGTTGCCCGATAAGACCGTTTCCATCCGATCTCATTTTCAAGATACCACTCTTCTGCAAAATCTTTGAACAACGGTGTCGTTGGCAGTTCAATGACCAAAGCACTTTGTCGCTGAATAGTGCTTACTGTTGATTCCACTTTTTGTGAATTAAGCTTGGCTATCATCAGAGAATTTGGGAAATAGCGGGTATAATCAAACGTACCCGTAGTGATCTCCGACTCAATTTTTGCCAACATCTTTTCCATGTTTTTTCGATTTGCGGTTGTGTCAGGCAGTGCAGACTGTTCTCTGCACCTGAAGTTCCGGTATCTGAAATCGAAAAACAGTAGGCCATTACCTTCCCTCTTCCTAACGCTACCCATTACAGACACCTCCACGCGCAAGAGGAATAAAAGACATATCAATTTTTGGCGTTGTAAACATGTCCCGTTCGATCGCCTCCCAGATAAAGAGAATTTTCCGGCGTCCGAATGGGCGAACATAGTGGGTGCCCTCAAGAAGTACCGAGTCGACAAGATAATTACAGATGTATCTTGCATTGTAGTGAAGCTTCTGCGCCAATTCAGCCGTACTAAGAAATGTGTTGTCCATTGTGACCTCCGATGTATTATGTAGCGTATATACATCTTATGTGCTTACGTGTACAAAGTCAAGCACATTATTGCTTATGTAAAAGTTTTTGTTGTCAGCAGGCACATTTTTGGTATATAAAAAGATATCAGGACGTAAAAGAGGGGGTGCGTAATATGATCAGATTTAAAATCAAGGAAGTAATATCAGAAAGGGAATTCCTATCGGGGAAGAGAATTACTCAAGATGAAATTTCACAATCTACGGGGATTCATAGGACAACATTATCCAAAATATCAGGCCAGCGAGGCTACAACACCACTACTGATAATATAGATAAATTGTGTCGTTATTTAGGATGTAAAGTTGAGGATTTGATGCAGTACATTCCAGATGAAGATATTTTGGGCATATCAGGGCAGTAGTCGTAAATTGTTGAAATGGATTAATAGGTGGGCACAGTTTGGGCACAGAATGGGCACAGGATATAATAACACATAGATTTGAGTTACAAATAAATCTTTTAAAATACAATCACAAGCTACATAAACAGGCATAAACAAAGGGCCGGACAACATATCCGGCCCTGAATATTATTGGTGGGCGTTACTGGGATTGAACCAGTGACCCCTGCCGTGTGAAGGCAGTGCTCTCCCGCTGAGCTAAACGCCCTTTGATGCATATCTGATTACCAGAGCATTATGTTGCTGTCAAGTAAATGCTGGTGTTCATGGACTTTCCCCCGACTAGTCTCTTGCCCCGGTTTCCCTCCGGCCTCTTAGTAAACGGCAGGATCAGGTGAGTCAATCATCGGATTTAGACGAACGGCCAGAGAAAAGAGATAAGGGTAATCATGCTTTAAATGCTGCATATACATGACCCATTCCCTGGAGAGATGCCCAAATACCCGTTTGATGTCACCATTTAAATGTTCAATATCGCTCTGCGGCATGTTTTCAAACGTATCACGTACTTCAAGTTCCTCTACCAGATGAAAAACTGCCCAGAGCAGATCGGTAAACTCCTCATGCTCAAGCAGATTCTGATTTTCCAGCAAGCTGACTAAAAACCCCCGTTTTTCGACCATGTATTTCTTCAATCCAAGTTTTTCACAGTGGCTGGATTCGACAACAATGTCGCTTTTCCGTAGGTACTCAAGTGCCGTGGAAAAATCAGTTTCCTTCCATGTCCCGTTAATCAGTAAATGGCGTTTCATGTTGTCGCAGGAGACTACGTACGCCGACAACTCTTTGAGCAGACGATTGCCAACTTCGCTAAAAAAGACCCCAATAACCATGTTCAGCTTACGCATGACGGCAGCACGTTCTCTCTCTTTGAGCACACGTTCAATCATAAGTGTAACAATAATCACATAAATAGGTAAGAAAGCTAGATTTCCTAAAAACCAAATAGTTAACTCTTTCGCACTGCCAAGCAATAGATAGTCCATGCCGTATAGGGCTAGTGAAATAGAAAACAGGGTGCATACCATCAGTTTCTTGTTTAGAATAAGTTTATGGAGCAACGGCGCCCTCCTTGAAATAGTATTCAACAATGTTTTTTAAGAGCCAAGCTTACAATACCGGAAGCGTAATGACAAATCTGCAGCCGCCGGCAGGAGGTGATTCAACGAGCAGAGATCCACCGTGAGCTTCAATTATTCGGTAGCAGATCGCCAACCCGAGTCCGGTTCCAGCCGGCTTTGTAGTCCAGAATGGTTCGAACATATGCCTGACGGCATCTTCCGGCATCCCGATACCATTATCGGTGATGATGAGAATGACCGAGATAGGAGAACAATTGCACTCAATCCGAATTTCCCCATTCTCCGGAATAGCATCGGCGGCATTTTGTAAAAGATTGATTATGACCTGTTGAAGCTGATTCGGATCCACGGTTACTTCAGCCGATTCCGGCACAAGATTCAGTAATGTTATATTTGCAAATTTTGAATCATGAGCAAGAAAAATGATCTCTTCCTCAATAACGGAGCGCAGCGTAATCCTTTTAAGCTGCGGCGTTGCAGGGCGGGCATACATCAAAAATTCCGTTATCAGCGCATCAAGCCTTGCGGCTTCCCTGGCAACAATGGCCAGAAGCCGTGCGTCATGCCCTTGAGAATCCGTACCACTTGAAAGCAGCTGAACCGACCCGCACAACGCCGCAAGCGGGTTTCGGATTTCGTGCGCCATGCGCGCGGAAAGCTCGCCTAATGCCGACAGTCGGTCGGCTTTTTTTAACGCTGCTTCCATGCGCCGAATATTGGTAACATCCATAAAGTTAACTATATAACCGGTCAGTATTCCGTTACTGTCTTTGAAAGGATTCACACGGTATCCCAAGGTCATGACGGTACCGCCCGGTGCTTGATATTCAAACTCGCGGTTTTTTGAAATATTGTCAGGATCAAAAGCACCGGTTAGTAGCGGGAATACCGATTCAATCGGCTTATCATAAACATCGGACTGACTAAGCCCGACAATATTTTCGGAATATGGATTGAATACTCTTATTCGGCCTGTTACAGTAGTCGTCAACAGACCGCTTTCACTATGAGCAACAATAGCGGAGTTCAATTGAGCCAGTTCGAAATAATCTATTGATGAGCGCTGCAGGGCCTCTTCACTCAAGCGGGCCCGCTCTGCTAATAATCCGGTTAAAAATGCGGTCAATCCGAAGGCAATAAAGTTGAATGATATGGTGTAAAACAGCCGTAACGCACCGACTTGGCGAGCATCTTCCTGGCTTAGACCAATAAACGAAAGATAACCGAAGTATTGAAAATCAAGAAAAGTTCCATACAGAATTCCGCACAGAGAAGCGGTGTAAAGCGCTTGGCGCCGCCCAAGCAGCATACCTGCCGTCAAGATTGACAGCAGATAGAGGAATGAATACGGGCTTAAGATTCCCCCGGTAAAAAGCACCAGAACAGTAACAAACAATAAATCCCAGATAACCTGAAGATTGGTAAGAAACTGAGTGAACCTCAGCTTCTTCAGTGAAAGGAGTGAAATAATAGAGAATACAAAAGAAAACGCCATCAACCTGATTACACCAGGCTGAAAGCGTTCTATTTGTGCGGAAGAGTCCTGAAATTCGAGAAGCAGTGTAGCGGCCAGAAAAAGAAAAGAAACGATAATCCTGGCGTAGATGAAGAGCCTTAATCTTCTTTCCGAGCCCATAATCAACTACCTACTGCTCCAGCTAATTTAAAGATCGGCAGATACATGGCAACAACCAGTCCACCTACGGTAGTTCCAAGGAACACCATCAATAACGGTTCCATCATGGCGGTCATGGCACCTACGGCATCATCAACCTCGTCATCATAAAAATCGGCAATTTTATTCAACATGGTGTCCATCGCGCCGGTTGCCTCACCTACGGAAATCATCGAGACTACCATTGGCGGAAAAACTCCACAGGCAGCAAGCGGTTCAGCCATGTTTTTACCTTCCGAGATCGCCTGTCGGACTGAATAGATAGCTTCTTCCACAATCTTATTTCCGGCGGTTTTAGCAACTATTTCCAGCCCTTCCATGATCGGAACACCGGAGCTGACCATGGTTCCCAATGTCCTGGTGAATTTTGCCACCGCGACTTTTCTTATCAACGGGCCGGCTATAGGTGCTTTAAGAGCCATTCGATCGATATTTTTCTGACCTCCCGGAGTGGCATAATATTTTTTAATTGCCCAAACAAGTGCATAGAAACCGGCTATGATAACCACAATGTATTTGACCAGGAAGTTGCTCAGAGCGATGACAAACCTAGTCGGCGCGGGTAGTTCCCCTCCGAATTCAACAAACATCTTGGCAAAGGTCGGAATGACAAATACCAAGATGACGCCGACAACCACGACAGCAATAGACATAATCGTGATCGGATAGACCATGGCTCCTTTAATCTGCTTTTTCAACTTCATCGACTTTTCAATGTAGGCGGCCAGGCGCGTTAATATAGTATCCAGAATACCGCCAATCTCGCCGGCAGCCACAAGATTCACGAACAGCTGATCGAATGCATTCGGATGTTTGGCCAGCGCGTCGGCAAAAGTAGAGCCCCCCTCGACGCTTTCCTTGACCTTGTACAAGATTGCTTGAAAAGGCTTATTCTCCTGCTGGCTTGCCAGGATTTCGAGACATTGAACCAGCGGCAGACCGGAGTCGATCATGGTAGAAAACTGACGGGTAAATATTACGAGGTCTTTTTCATTTATTTTTGCAGCACCGCCGCCGAATTTCGGCAACTTGAACCCCATACCTTTGGACTCCACCTTTATCGTAATATTGCTGAGGCCACGTCTCTTCAGCTGCGCTTCAACGGCATCTTCATTTGCCGCTTCGATAACACCTTTTTGTGTGCCGCCGCTTCTCGTGCGAGCTTCCCAATTAAATTTCGCCATTACGGTTCTCCTTGATCGCTTCAGTTCCTCTGGGGACGACGCTGTGCAGCTGCTGCAGGGTTGCTGATCATCTGTTTGAGCTCTTCGGGATCCTGCGACCGCCCTAGCGCGTCTTCAAGCGAAATCATCCGCTTATGAAAAAGTATAAAAAGTGACTGGTTCATAGTCTGCATACCCGAATTATCCTGTCCGATCTGCATCTGGGAATAGATCTGATGTACCTTGTCCTCGCGAATCAGATTCCGGATAGCGGCATTCGGGACCATAATTTCAAGAGCCAGAGCGCGCCCTTTCGACCCCAATTTAGGGATTAATGTTTGAGACATGACACCTTCCAGCACAAAGGAAAGTTGCGTCCTGATCTGTGTCTGCTGATAGGGAGGAAATACGTCGACGATCCGGTTTATTGTCTGGGCGCATGAATTGGTATGCAGTGTCGCAAGACAGAGATGACCGGTTTCAGCCAGGGTAAGAGCCGCCTCGATAGTTTCGAGGTCGCGCAACTCACCAACCAGAACAACGTCAGGGTCTTGCCTCAAAACGTATCTGAGTGCGTTTTTAAAACCTTTGGTATCCGCTCCTACTTCACGTTGATTTACAAGACACCCTTTATGAGAATGGATGTATTCAATCGGATCCTCGATTGTTATAATGTGCTCGCGACGATTGATGTTGATGTAATCAACTACCGAAGCCAAGGTAGTCGACTTGCCGCTCCCAGTAGGACCGGTCACCAGGATAAGGCCGCGAGGCCTGGCAGCTAGAAGCGGCACAACCGGCGGCAAACCCAATTCTTCAAACGTCAGAATATTATACGGGATAACCCTGAAAACAGCCGCAACGGCGCCCCGTTGAATAAACATGTTTCCCCTGAAGCGTGAAAGACCTTTAACCCCAAAAGAGAGATCCAGCTCGTTATCCTCTTCGAATTTGTGTTTTTGTGCGTCAGTCAGCACACTATAACAGAGCTGTTTAGTATCTACTTGAGTCAATTGCGGAAAAGCCATCGGCACCAAGTGGCCATCGACTCGCATTTGCGGAGGTGAATTGGTGGTAATGTGAAGGTCGGAGCCGTTCCCTTCCACAAGTATTTTCAGTAGTTCATGAAGGTTGGCCATCTGAAAGCCTCCTGTCAATCGTCAGCAACGGTAATTCTCAACACTTCTTCAAAGGAGGTAACCCCCTCTTTAAGCTTTGTCAAGCCGGACTGACGCATTGTTTTGATGCCGATTCGCATGGATTCACGCTTAATTTCGGCGGTGTTGGCGCCATTCAATATCAGTTCCTTTATCTCTTCTCGCATCGGCATAACCTGATAGAAACCGACACGCCCCTTATACCCGGTATTGTTGCAAACCGCACACCCCGTGCCGCGCATGCAGACATAAGACGGCGCTTCATCCAGCGATACACCGGCATCGATTAAAGCCTGAACCGGAATATTCTCAGGTTGTTTGCACTCACCGCAGACACGACGGGCCAAACGCTGGGCGGTTATCAGATTCACTGCCGAAGCGACCAGAAACGGCTCGATCCCCATATTGAGCAAACGGTTAATAGTTGCCGGAGCGTCATTTGTATGGAGCGTTGACAGAACCATATGCCCTGTTAGTGCCGCCTTGATGGCAATTTCGGCAGTCTCGAAATCTCGAATTTCTCCGATCATTATTATGTCCGGATCCTGCCTTAGAAACGAGCGAAGCGCCGCCGAAAAATTAAGGCCGATGTCTTCATGCATCTGAACCTGGTTAATCCCGGCAAAGTTGAACTCTACCGGATCTTCCGCCGTGGAGATGTTTTCCGAGACTTTATTCAGTTCCGATATGGCCGAATAGAGGGATACCGTTTTGCCGCTTCCGGTTGGTCCGGTAACCAGAACCATGCCGAACGGTTTATGTATTTCGTGCATGAAATGTGCTAGAGCCTCCGGCTCATAGCCAAGTTTGGTCAAGTCGGTTTGCAGATTACCCTTATCGAGGAGACGCATGACGATCTTCTCGCCAAACAGTGTCGGCAGGCATGAAACACGGAAATCCATGTCCTTGCCGCCTCCCAGCTTAATTTTGATACGACCGTCCTGCGGAAGCCTGCGCTCGGCAATATCCAGTTCCGCCATGATTTTGATGCGCGAAGTGATCGCATTTTTCAGCTTTAATGGAGGTTTCATCACTTCATAGAGAACACCATCGATCCGGTAGCGTACCCTGAAAAGCTTTTCATACGGTTCTATGTGAATATCGCTGGCTTTTTTCCGGATTGCATCCTGCAAAATAGCGTTGACCATCTTGACAACCGGCGCATCCTCCGTCGCTCGCTCAAGAGTACTGATGTCGATCTGTTCTTCGTCGCCGACGATTTCCATATCCTCGACATCCAAGTCGCTCATGACGTCCGCCAGAGATGCCGACTGATCATAATACTTGTCAATAGAGGCTTTAATGTCGCGTTCCGATGCCACAACCATTTCGATGTTGTAGCCGGACATAAATTTAATATCTTCTATCGCAAACAGATTGGATGGATCGCTTACCGCGATGATCAAAGTCGCGCCAGCCCTGTTGATCGGAATCAGCTGATACTTTTGGACAACTTCCGGTGGAATGATTTTTATTATTGCGGGATTTATTTCATAATCGGCAAGATTGACACTTGGTACGCCATACTGTTTTGATAAGAACGAGATGAGCTGGTCTTCTGTAAGATGTTTTTGATTGATAAGAATCGAGCCAAGGCGTAGCTGGTTGCCGGAGAGCTTTTGTTCTTCCAGTGCTTTCCCGAGCTGATCACGGGTAATCAGGTTATTCTTAACAAGTATTTCTCCAAGCCTGCTTGACTGCATGATTGCTCCGTTTACGAGTCTAAACCGTCATAGTATGGAGAAGGCCGGACATTGTCAAGCTGTTGTTATGAGCGTAAAAGAGGGGCCAAGGCGCGCATCATAACGCCTTCCGGTGGCTTAACTCCTGTCCAGATTTCAAAAGCGCGTTCGCCCTGAGCAACCAGCATACCCAATCCGTTGACCGCTCGCAGTCCGAAAGCGGAAGCTTCTTTGACTAGCGGAGTGCCTGAGTTTGAATACACCATATCGTATATTTTGGCATACTTCGGCAGATAGGCAAGATTAATATTCTCAAGCCGTTCACCGTTCATTCCAAGGGAAGTGGTGTTAAGCAGCAATGAGGTCGAGCCAAGCTCTTCTCGGCTCAACTGATTTTGCAGTACCACAGAAATTTTGGTCTCGGGATAGCGCAGGTTCATATCCAGCATTACGGCACGGGCGTTTTCGATAGAGCGATTGAAGATGAGTATTTTTTTTGCGCCGAAGCGGCACAAGGCGGCTATAGCGCCACGTGCGGCGCCGCCTGCACCTACAATCAGGATTTGCTCTGCTCCGGGGGAAAATTCCAGATCGGTCGAAAGCGAATCGACCAGGCCGGCGCCATCGGTATTATAACCGATCAGCGTAGATCCGCAAACGTGCACGGTATTGACCGCTCCGGCAGCATCGGCACTTTCATCCAGACGATCCAGAAACGGGATTATTGCTGTTTTATGAGGTATAGTGACGTTGAAACCGCATACCCCGAGAGCCTTCAATCCGATCACCGCTTGTTCAAGATTTTCAGGAGTAACGGCGAAAGGGACATAGACATAGTCTAGCTGGCCGGCAACAAACGCCGCGTTCTGCATCAGCGGCGAGAGCGAGTGACGGATCGGATTACCGATAATGCCCACTACTCCGGTTTTTCCATCCACCGTTGGCATCCGCTTAACGTCACAAGCCATAACGCGCACGGACCTGATCAGCTGTTGACCGCATGTCGGGTGATATCTGTTCGGCCTTTTTCAACATCATGGTCGCCTCCTGGCGCCTGTTGATTCCCGCAAAAAACTCTCCGACTTCCATGTAGCTGTTGGCATAAATCATAATTGCTTTTCCGGTATCAAGATCGAGGAAAGATTGTTTTTCGAATATGCCGCGAGTGGCATAATTATCCCATATTGAAACATCGGGAAGTCCTGATGGCTCATTGCTTTTCCGCACACGATACACTATCCCCCGTTGAGACGGCTTAAACTCTCTGAATTCCACAGAATATCGGGTCGAAAAATCGATGAATACCGGTCTGATTCCAAGGTTTTCAGTCACCGCGATTCGCAAGGCCGATTCCGGATCCATTAAGGCTGTATCGAACTTTCTGAGACTGCTGTTACTGAAAATATGCGGCATTGAGTCCAGATACCAGCCGAAAACGAGATGGGGAGTATGCGGCAGATCAACATCGTCGCGCATTTTTTCTATTCCTTGCAGGTACCAGAGCGGAAACGCGCCGCTGTCACCCCATGTAAACATGATGGCTTTCTGCGGCAATGATTTCAAGGAATTCGAAGCATAATCAAAGGCGATATAATTATCGTGCTGGTCATTTTCAAAATAGTTTACGGCACACAACATCGATGGCAACGTAAAGAAAAGCGCCGCGACGATACCGTATACAGGAGCTCCTATGCGCTCCGGCAAACGTGCGGAGCGTACTGCATATCCAAGCAGAGTGAAGAGACCGACGCCGACCATGACGGCGGTAAGAAGATAAAGCGGGGTAAAGAATTCATCCGTAAGAAAGATCACTTCCATCGGTGTATTAAAATAGCCGACAATCACGAGCAGGAAGACGGCGACCGACACAAGATAGGCAATAAAAACAGTGCGGTTCTTTCTCAGAAGAAACGCAAGGCCAAGCAGTGTCAATGCGGCGCCGAGCCAGGTAAACTCTCTAGGTACGTTAAATGCTCTGATTTGTGCCCACAAAAGAGTCAAGTCCCGCACTGGTGGGGTGGACGGATACCCCTTGCGTAGAAAATGCCATAAAAACTGATTTACTGTTTTGGAATCACCCCAATTGAGCAGTGGATTGCTCAATGCCCGAAGCGGCAGGTACAGATGTACCGAAAACCCGAACATGGCAAAAGCCGTAGCGAGGACAAGCTCCTTGACCCGCGTTATCATGCGCCAATCAGTCAGCAGGATTATTAGAATCCAGGCCGGCAGCAAAAGTACTATAGTCTGATGAACCCCCATCGCCAAGCCGGCCAGAAACGTACAGACGTAGACATATGACGGGCGTTCAATCCCCTCCCGGTACTGTTCCTGCCACTTTAGCAGCAGATATAATATAATCGCTGTAATGAACGCCAGCAGTGGGTAGGGCTTGTCATGATTTGATTGCAGCCACAAACGGGGAGTAACGCCAAAGGAAATCGCGGCGGCCAGACCGGCACATTTAATCGCAACCAGATTAAAACGTTCGTCTTCGAGTAATGTCTCTCTTTTCAGCAGCAGGGTTGTCAGGATATATACCATAAGACACGCCAATGAAGAAGAAACCGCGGTAGCAACATTAATACGAAAAGCGATATTGCCGAAAGGTAACCAGGTAAATATTTTGGCATACATTAAAAAAAACGGGTAACCTGGAGAGTGCGCAGATCCGAGTGAAGCGGTTGCAGTCAGAAATTCGCCACTGTCAAAAAAAGTCACCGATGGAGCCAGTGTGACCATATACAGGGCAAACGGAAGAATGAATGAAAGAATAAGAAAAATATCCATTTTGATGTTCTTGAATCCGGGCAAATTCATCTGGCTTTTTCCGCCCCCTGAAGCTCTTTGAGAGATATTTTGTTTTTCCAGAGATAGTACAGACCGGCTATTATGACAGGAAAGAATGCCGTGCCATGCATGATAAGCGCGATACTTACCGATGTGGTTTCCGGGACGCCGAAAACGGAGAGCCCCTTGTAGCAGGCATAATGGTAGGTGCCGATAAAACCGGGAGAAGCTGGCACCATGACCGCAAAAACCAGCAGAATTAAAATGAACATCGAAGCCGTTACCGGCAAATGAATATTAAATGACCGCAACGTCATATCTACCGGTAAAACGCAAAAGAACCAGATGCCGGCTGATGCGGCAATAACCGCGGCGATATGCCCTCCACGGGACGACAGCCTGATTCCGCCGATGAAAGAACCGAGAAGGGGGATCAGTTTTTCGGAGATTCGTTTGGGAAACGGTTTCAAAAGATATCCGACGACAAAAAGCGTTCTTACGGTCTGCCGTTTCAGCAGATACAGAAACAACATAACGCCGCAATACAGTAGAAACATGACCGCCCCGCCGGCCCTGAGCGCAAGCGCGGCATCTTCCATCCCGGCCGGCAGATCAAGAGTAAACAGTGTAACCAAAAGCAGCACCAGCACCGTGAAGCCGTCAAAAAGACGATCAATCACCAGCGAAGCGAATACAGCGGGAGTTTCAAGCTGTTCCCGCCTGGCAAGCGTGTACGCCCGGACAAACTCTCCCAAACGCGCCGGCAGCAGGTTGTTCGCCATATAGCCGATAATTGTGGCCGGATAGAGCGAGGAAAGCGGTATGGACTTCTCGGAGATAAGCAGATAATGCCAACGCACCGCACGCAGAAAATAACTGACAAAAGTGAAACAGATGGCCAGAACCACATAGAGATAATCGGCGGACCGGAGAGCGAACCCGAGCGATTTAAAATCGATTTTGTTAAGCAGCAGAGCCATGAAAAACAGGCTGACGCCGATTCCCAGCCAGAATTTAAGATCTATTTTAGCGAACACGGGACTCCGATAAACCGTTACGATTTAAATATTCTGAATTTAATTTTTCGAGGACAGTACGGGTATTTGCAACATCCTGGCTGATTGCCGCCTTCAGTGCGTCGCTATCGGGGAATCTGTGTACCGGGCGCAGTCTTTGCACGAATTGAACGGAAATCCCGTGATCGTAAATTTGGACGGAATAATCAAGCAGGAATACCTCAATCGTACGCGTGGCCCTGCCAAAAGTCGGATTCAAGCCGATATTGCAGGCGCCTTTCACGAGTTGACCATCAACTCCGGCCATCACGGCATACACACCATCAGACGGTATCAACTCATTGGCAGTGGCTATATTTGCCGTCGGAAAGCCAAGCGTTTTACCAATTTCACAGCCATGCACCACAGTCCCGGAAATCTGGTAATAGCGACCCAGGATTCGTGACGCCTCCGTCACATCTCCATCGGCAACGGCAGACCTTACCAGACTGCTGCTGAATATAATCCCCTCCTCTCCAATCGGAGGAAGATCTTCAAGGGTAAACCCGTTCAGCGCTCCAAGAGATTCCAAAGTTTCGAAATTTCCCTCCCGGTTCCTGCCGAACGCGTAATCATGCCCGATAATAATATGCCGCATCCCGAGCGGAGCACAGAGATTATTGAGGACAAAATCGTTTGGGGAAAGTTGGGATAATTCTTTGGAAAAAGGGACGACGACAAGAAAGTCGATACCGGACTCCTCAACAAGTGCAACCTTTTGGGCAAAGGTTGTTATCATGGCGGGAGCCGAGTCGAGCGCCAGCACTTTTAACGGGTGCGGTTCAAAAGTCACTACGACGGAAGGGAGGCCGCACACCAGACTCGTCCGCTTCAGATGCGCGAATATTTCCGCATGGCCACGATGAACGCCATCAAAATTGCCTATTGTGACAATCGAAGCATCGAGAATTTTATCATAAATATTGTTGCCTGTTACAATCTGCATTTTTGCTCCTACCCTATTGTTGCAAGTTCCAGCCGTTTACCCCAGCGTCTCAGCAGCTCATCATGCAGAGGCGCATGTGCCGGTTGTTTAAGTTCCGGATCGCGCTCCAGCAGATCGAAGGCCGCTCGCCGGGCTTTTTCCAGCAGCGAGCCGTCCCGCAGGATGTTGGCGACACGAAAATCGGGCATCCCGGCCTGGCGGGTACCCAGAAAATCTCCCGCCCCCCTGATTTCCAGGTCGGCTTCGGCAATCCTGAAACCGTCACCGGTTGCTTCCATCACCCGCAGCCGCTTTTCACCGTCTTCGGACAATTTGCCGGACGTCATCAAAATACAATACGACTTTTCGTTTCCGCGCCCTACCCTGCCCCGCAGCTGATGCAGCTGTGAAAGTCCGAAGCGTTCGGCATGTTCTATAACCATGAGCGTAGCATTCGGAACGTCGATTCCTACCTCTATAACGGTTGTCGAGACCAGAATATCGAACTCACGTGCGGTAAAGGAAGCCATTACAGCTTCCTTCTCGATCGGGTTCAACCTGCCATGCAGCAGTCCGACCCGCAGACTTGGAAATATATCGGTCTGCAGGTGCTCCGCCATTTGCGCGGCCGCCTTCAGATCTGTCTTTTCACTCTCTTCGACCAGCGGATAGATGACGTAAACCTGACGCCCCAGACCAACTTCTTTTCTGATCATATCATAGAGTTGTGCGCGGCGTGACTCAAAAAAGACCTTCGTCTCTATCGGAATTCTTCCTGGCGGCATTTCATCGATTACCGACAGGTCGAGGTCTCCAAAAAGCGTCATCGCTAGAGTTCGAGGAATCGGTGTAGCGGTCATGACCAGAATATCGGGGTTAATGCCCTTCTTCTTGAGAACACCGCGCTGCAGTACACCAAAACGGTGCTGTTCATCAATGACGCCAAGTCCAAGCTTCGCAAATTCTACTTTCTCCTGAATAACCGCATGGGTGCCGATGACAATCCTGGCAGTGCCGTCGGCAACCCGCTCCAGAGCCTCTTTTTTTGCTTTTCCCTTGAGTCCGGCCGTTATCAGAGTTACTTCCAGACCCATCCGCGCACACCAGCGGTGTATGGTGTGCCAATGTTGCTCGGCAAGTATTTCGGTCGGCGCCATGATGGCCACCTGATAGTCATTTTCAACGGCAATCAACGCCGCCATAAGCGCCACGAGAGTCTTGCCGCTGCCGACATCGCCCTGAACCAGACGGTGCATCGGATGAGGGGCCATCATATCGGCTTTGATTTCCGCCAGCACTCTCCGCTGGGCGGCTGTCAACTCAAAGGGAAGAAGGCGAACCAACTCTTTCGTATAGCGATGCGTAACCTGAAAAGCAACGCCATTTTCCTTCAACACCCCATGTCTCTTAAGTGCCAGTCCCAGTTCCCAATAGAGAAATTCGTCATATGCCAGCGCCTGATGTGCCGGGGTCGTTCCGCTGTTCAGACCGTCAAGATCAGCTTCGGGCGGCGGTAAATGCACCATACCGAGCGCTTCGCGCAGTGGCGGAAATTCAGCTGGACAGAGTTCGACAGGGACAACGCTGTCAATATTTGCCAGAAAACCTTCCACTACTTCGCGCATGACCCGGCGCATCGTTTTCTGATGAATCCCCTCGGTCAGCGGATAGACAGGCACAATCCGTCCGAAATTAGCCGGATCGGAGTCCAGCAGCGCTTGAAGTTTGCCCCCTTCGGGGAGCCATTCGACATCGGGATGATGCACTTCATGCTGATAGCCGAACTGGTTCACCTCTCCGCTGAAAACGCCGACACGCCCGATCTTCCAGGTTCGCTTCATCCAGACGGCATTGGCATGAAACCATTTGCAGGCAATCGTGCCGCTGTCATCACTCAGCAGCACCTCGAACACGCGCCGCCCCCCCTTGGTCGTAGTCGTATCGGCAGACATAACCGTCCCGGAAAAAACCGCGCTCTGGCCGGGGCGAAGCGACGAGATTGAAGTCAACCGGCGGCGGTCTTCATAGCGGAGCGGCAGCAGATATAGAGCGTCTTCTACCGTGCGTATCTCGCGTTTTTCAAGAAGTGCGGCCAGCTTAGGACCTATGCCTTTTATAAACTGGACACCGATCTCAAGGTTTTTGCGGGAAATTGCATCTTTCAGGCTTTTGCCGTCAGTGGCTACAGGTTGTACTGGCGCAGTAACTGCCGGTCTGACAGGACGTACTACAAGCTCACCGTTCACCTCTTCAACGGCAAGTGCTGCGCCAGGAACCAGACCCATCTTTTTTAATAATTCCGGAGGTATCGCAATCGAGTTATTTTCGGCAAGCCTGACTGTGGTCATGCAGATTCCTGTACCGGGGCAAAGTGGGTTTAAGCGGGTAAAGATAATATTCTTTGCTACGCATTGTCTACATATTTTACCCCGTTTCATCTACCGGACGAATTTAGCGTCAACTTCATTTTAGGTTCGTGTTATATGGATTTTGTTTGAGCGAGCTGTTAGTGGAAACATTATTCAAATATATGATATACTTCTCAAATAATCACGCTGCCGCTGAGGTTTTAAATGCAGATTGAATGGTGGTACTGGATAATTGCCGGTTTTGGTTTGATCGTATTTGATTTGATCATCCCTTCGTTTACGCTCATCTGGTTCGGACTGGGAGCGCTGGTGGTCGGTCTGGTCTATGGTCTATACCCCGGCATTCCGGTTGCGGGGCAGATTGCGCTCTGGCCGGTGGCCTCGGTCAGTTTTATCGCGATGTGGTATAAATATTTAAAACCCAAGAGAGACAGTATTCATGCCAGGATCTTTAAAGAGGGAATTGTTGGTGAATCCGGCGTCATAATCCACAGTTCCGAAGACAATTCCGGGCGCGGCATCGTCAAGTTTCATGTTTCGGTTCTCGGCGCCGACGAATGGGACTGTTATTCAAGCGAAACACTGCATGTGGGAGACCGAGTTAGGGTGATCGATATTGAAGGACAGACAGTAGAAGTTGAAATTATTTAACATTTTTTCCAACCGTCGCTGCCACGGCAATCCGGTTACGACGGGAATTTGCGGGCCAGATCGTTGTCGATCACATAAACACATATTTCCTTGGCGCTCTGTTTGGTATAGTGATATCTAGCCGCACAAAGGTTGTTGATAAGAAAGGTGACATCGTCGCGAATACGTTTGTCGTATGTCTTGAAGTCCTCGGTATCGTAATCCTTGATCGCACGGCGAAAGTTGGCGTTATCAAGAAACGGCTCCAGTACTTTCCCCTTCAGATTATAGATATAGCGCTCGTGGAGTGATTGAAAAAGACCGGTTTCCGCAGGATTTATCCCTTCCGCCAGAATCTCCTGAGTCAAAGTCCTGGAAGCATATTCCTTCTGGGTCTCCTGGCGGAATGCAAGCCGCACACTCTCGTCGATAACCATTCCGATAAGCCTCCCCTCTATCGCACGCAGAAACTCTTCAGTGATCTCAAGCTTTTCGTTGGTAAAACGGCAGACCGCCACCGATCCAGGTTCAAAACTGACCGCAAACATGTAATTGAGCAGATCCCGGGTGATTCGTTCTTCATTGTAGTAGTAGAGCGACTCCTTGACCTCTTGCAGCACTGAATAGTTATAGTTTCGGAGCAGCGAATCGAGGAATCCGGTCGGCACCATCTCCTTGAAATCCGTATGCAGTTTTGAAAAGAACGTATTGAGGCTGGACATCGAGATAAGCTTATCCTTGCGGGCATAAGTTGCATAGAAATCGCTGAATATCTTGATGGAATCGCGGCCGGAAAAACCGGTAACCCCTTCGAATTCAGATTCGTCGATGATCTGCCGGCGGCGTTTGGCGGTGAGGCGTTTGCGATCCTCTTCGGTGAGCCATGTCGGAATATGGCCTGTATATATCTCCATTTTGAGGATTTGCAAGTTTTCATCACAGTACTGCCCGTATTTTTCAGGCTCTCCGATCCACTCCAGCACCGCATCCGACGTAGCCTTCATCCGGGTGGAAATAATCGTGCGGGCAAAGTTATGCAGAACACGGGGGATGAAACTCTCATCTATATGCTTGCCGAAGATGTTGCGGTAAATCTCCACCTCGGTGTTCAGGTCCATAACGTAGGGGATATTGATGAACTCAATTCGGTCGGTGAATGACTGGAAACCATCAATTGTTTTTTCATCTTCCGGATTCATCAACGCGATGAAGAGCGATTTGACGTTCTCTTCAACATTTTCAACCTTATGAATCCCCTCGCTGATTATGTTGTGCAGCTCCAGCAATCGCTCGGCGTTGTGGGATTTCACATCCATAAGGGCGTAGATGCCGTTATTGGTCTTGGCAAAACTTGAACTGAGGTATTTGACCGCATTGCTGTCGCCCAGCAAGACATCCAACTTGCGCTGCAGCTGTTCATTGGTCATGACGTTCTGTTTCATCGGTTTGTCGCCCGGATTAAAGACGGTGATCCCCTCTCCAAGACGACGGTTGAATCGGTAAGGACGGGCATGAATCATATGATAAATGTCAATGGAGTTGGGGAGACGCTGAATCAGAGCGTCGAAGATAGAGCTGCAAACCGTGCAGGGGGTCTCGCGAAAGACCCATTCATACTCCTTTTCGGTGAAGAGCTTCCATTTGAACTCATCGTTCTTGAAGAGATCATCGAAAAACGACCGCCGATCTCGTTTGGGAATCAACAAAAGAGGGTTGTCATGGGATGGACAGGCTATCTCGATGAAATCGCCGTTCCGGTACAGGGTGCTCTTCATATCGCTCAGATCGGCATGCCCCGGTTCATATTCACCAAGCAGGTTCGTGAGCCGGTCAACGAATGACGACAATCTGGCTTCGTTGATCTGCGCCAGCACTCTCCGGTCAAGCCTCCAGACAACCTCGTAGCGTGTTCCCGCCTCGCTGTTGGCATACTCCTCGTACTTCAGCAGCAGGTTGTTGAGAAAGGTGCTCTTGCCTGAACCGGGGGGGCCCTCGAAGATATAGATTTTGTTCTGCTGTGCGCTCCCCTTCATTGCATCGACATGATTGATAAGACGGTTGGCAAAGAGCCGGTCGGCAAAGAACGGGTGGTCGGTGTCATTGACAAAGAGATTGCGGCAATCGTAATTTACATAATTGATAGATTCAGGATCATCGGGATATTCGTCGGACCCTGCATCGACGAAGGTGTGAACCATATCATGAAAGGTCTGAAAAACGTTGCGCACAACCGATTCCGGCTGAACGGTAAGAATTTCCAGGAAATCATCGAAGGTGATTGTCTGGCTATGTTCCCGTTCGCTGATTTTACGGTTGAGGTGCTGTATGGCCCTATCTACGTTTGACATAAGTCACCTGTTACAGCTTCTTTTTTGAAAGTACCTTCTCGTTCATCGAATACAGTACCCTTTGCCAGGTGATGTCCTGTTCACGAGGCCCTTCCTGATTTGCAGCGGATGCCGGTGCGGCCGCCACCTGCGCCTCACTGGTCTCCAGCTGGACCGGGCTCCCCCACAGGTATTCGACTCCCACCAGCGTATTGGCGATATACTCCTGAACCAGCTGTTTCCCCTCGAACTTATGATTCAGGTAGAGCGATCCTTCGATCCCCTTGGTCTGGTCAACGGTGATAACAGGGGGGTGATAAAGGGAACTAAGCATCATCTGCTGATAATCATGCGCCTTACGGCTCTTGACATAATACTGCCATACCATCCGTTGCTGATCGAGACGCTTGCCGGCGACAAAAAGTTTGTGACGGTCCATGAAGTCCTGATCAAGATAGTTTTTCAGGAAGAGGTAATCACAGAGGTTTTCGCGTACCTTAAAGATGAAATCCTGGCCTGTTGCCGCGCCGGTATCGTACTGTTTGCGCGCATCGGCATCAAGAAGCCGCTCGAAAGCGAAGGAGAGACGCCCCTTGTCGGCCTGTTCCTCAACATGGCTGAAGAGCCGCATGCCCAGTGCATAAGGGTTCATCCCTACCCGCGGCATCGAGGTGACGCCGGCATGGACCCTGGCAAAATCCACTTCATGCCCCTTGATGCGATCATCCTGCAGAAAAAGGCGCTCGTGCCAGTAGCTGGCCCACCCTTCGTTCAATATCTTGGTCCGGATCTGCGGCTGAAAAAACAGGGATGTCTTGCGAACGATCTCCAGAATAGATCGCATCCAGATGTTCTCATCCCTGGCCAGAAACTCGGAATTATCGAGCAGAAAACGGAGCGGATCACGTTTTCTCACCGGCTGTGCTTCACCGGAACGAGCAAAATGCGCCTCCAGCTCCGGATAATGATGTTCCGCCTCGGCGAAAAAGTTTTTCTCGCCCTGTTCACCATTCTCTTTCAGACAATCATTATAACGGTTGACCTCTTTAATGTAATCGCTGACCGAGGTTTTTTTCTCCGTCTGGAGAAAAACATCAAAATAGTAATCGAGCCGGGATGAACACTCCGCTTCCGGAGGGGTGAAGAGATCCACCAGATCGCCATGAAAATCGACGAGGTTGTCGATCCCTCGGGCAAATTCGATCACGTAATCTACCCAGCGCCCTTTCTCGGCGCGCAGCTTGGCGATAACCCGCTTGTCTGAAAGCGCCTGGCCGGTAAAATCATAGTCCCAGGTATGACGGAAATAGAGGTTGTTCTGAAAAAAATCTATATGCGCCAGAACATGATAGAAGATCATCACATTCAGCCAGTCCGGGTTGTTGTCGTTGTAAAAGGAGATCGGCGGCCTTGTATTGATGACCGTTTCGTAAGGATTATGAGGGTAGAGTTCGTACTTCCCCTTCTCATGCAACACTTCCACATCATGAACCCAGTAATCGTAGAGCGTCGGGATCATCACTTTGGGAGAGAGCTCGAGCAGATCGCGGTTGGTGACGACGTACTCAAGGCTCTCGTCGGTAAAGGAGAGGCCCGCAGCCCGGGCGCGCTCTTTGCACCCTTCCATGATTTTTTTTGTATGTTGATTTATAAGTTCCATGGTCACGTCTCTGTAGGGGCGCCGCTTGCCGCGCCCAATAATCACGATATCAGTTTCTTGATCCCCTCGATCAGTCGCGCTTCGTCAGCATCTTCCTGCATTACATCCAGTCTGATCAGTTCCGGTTTATCACGCAGCAGTCCCGAACCGTTAAGATAACGGGCCACCGTGGTCGATTCCCCCTGTCCATGCTCGGCGATGGTAATGCCGATCCGGCTCGTATAGGCAAGCATCTTGTTCAGTTCCGGGATAGCTTTCTCGCCCCCCTCGTCCCAGTCGTCGCCGTCGGTGCCGTGAAAAACATAGATGTTATAATCTTTTACAAGGTTTTCCCGTGCCACAATCTCGTTGACAAGCTGATAGGCGCTGTAAACCTGCGTTCCGCCGGCAACTCTGGAGTTGTAATAGGTGTAGAAATCCGGCACCTCCTTGGCCTCGGTGTCATGCAGGATAAAGCGGCTTTCAACCTGGCCCCCGTACTGATAGAGCAGCCAGCTGTAGATGAGTACATGCTGGGAGACAATCAGATCGGTGACCTTGCCGGCCATCGACCCGGAGTAATCACGCAGGAAGAAGAGCATGGCCTGCGGTTCATAATCCTTTTCCTGAGAGAGCACACGGTAGATTTTGTCGTGGGGAGCGATCAGAAAGCGGGTTGGATCGATATCCGCAACGTCGGGAAGATTCCCCAGGGCGATGTTGGTTTCGACAATTTTGCGCAGAGTTGCTTTTTTGTCCAGAACCTGGCCGAAACCGCGGTTTTTATCGGTAAGATCGTAAGTATAACGGGTGAAGGAGCGCTTCTTACCCTTATCTTTCAGATTAGGGAGCTGAAACTTTTCGGCCAGAGTCTTGCCGAGATCGTAGGCGGAAGATTCCATTTCATGGTTCTCGCCGTCCCCCTGCCCGGGGCCTGTTCCGGGCGAACCACTCTCTTCGCGAACCGGCTGTTCCCCGATTACCTCGCCTTCTTCGCCTTCTCCCGTGCCGCCCGAACCACCACCTTCACCGGGAGGTCGTATGGTCGGATCGTGAAAGAGTTTTTCCTCGACCGTGCTCGGCACAACGACAACTTTTCCCTTACGGCCGCGTCCCGGCTTCACCAGTTTACCTACCTGTATTTTGCGGGGAAAACCGTCCTGTTCCCGCTGCCGATCCCGCTCCAGCAGTTCATCAAGGGATTTTGCCAGACAGGCGGAGCTGAACTGCGGCGCCACCGCCTGCCTTAATACGACCATGTCATTATATGAATAGATGCTGCGCCCAAATCCGGCCAGTTCGCCGTCCGGCGGAACTTCATCCGGCGGCAGGGCATGGCCGTTCGTCGCTGTCGCCAGCTCGTCCCGCATCCGTTTCTCACGTTCGGGGGGAAGGCCGCGCACCTTCAGTTCTTCCAGATATGTAAGCAGGTCATCTCGCATAAAAACGCTCTTTTAATTCTCGTCTTCCTGTGTGCAGAAATACTCGATGGTCTTCTGCGCACAGGTTTTACAGTACCCCAGTTTGTTAAGCATCGTCGTAATCATCCGGTCGTAGAGCTTCTGGTTCTCTTCGTTGGTACGGTTTGCCAGAGCTCCGATCAGGCTGCCGGCGCCGGCGATATCCGACTTCAGACGCACATCGGTGATCGCCTTGACCAATTCCAGGTTATCCATAAAGTCATAATTAGGATCCATCGAAATTTTCTGGCCATAGATCTTCCGAATCGAGGTACGGAAGGAATCACGCTGTTCATCCGTCTTCAGCCCGATCCTCTCCTCCACGCTCTTCACATAGCGCTCGTCGATCTTCAGTGCACGCAGTTCGCCGCTCTGCGGATCCTTGTACTTCCACATCCTGTCAGGTCCAAGATTTTCCGCGTCAATGCCGATGATCATGTTCACATAGTTCATCACATCCTTACGGATGGCGTAAGGCTCGTCCATGTAGGCGTTGAACATCTCGGTCATGATCCGCTCACGGTAGAGCCCTTTGGCGATCTTGAGGTCCTCCAGATACTTGGCCCGATCATTGGTGTCCACAACGTAGTCGAGCACGACGCGCTCCAGGGTTTTGAAGACATCGTAGGCGAACATGCAGCGCCCTTCATTGGTTTCGGAATTTTCCACCTGGAGCTGGATGGATCGTCCGAGACTGCGATGCCCCAGCCCCTTTTGCCCGAAACGTTTGGTGATGTCGGGATCCTGCCCAAGGGTATCAATCACCTCGGCCAGCGCCTTGATGCTCTTTTCTCCGGCTACCTCCCCGGCCGCAAGTTTCATGGTTTCTATTGAGGTGAGCTTCTCTGATCGAGGCAGTCTGGAGAGGACGACCCCCACGGAAGCCGCATAGTTCAGGTTCGGATCCTGATGCAGCACCTCTTTGGTCAGAGTGGTCTTGGATTCACTGCCGATAGCATAGGAGGTAAGTCCGGTCTGGAGCCGATAATTGGTGTTGTGGGAGACGTAGCAGATACGGCAGCGATCGACGATCGGAGCCTCCTCCTTCTCGGAGAGGAACCGGTTGAACTCGGAATTGTTGCTGGTGGCGATGATCAGCGAATCGATCGGCCACCTGTAACCGTCGATCTCGATGGCCCGGTTCTGGATTACCCCGAGATAGACCTGGACCAGGTCTTTCTTGTTCTTGAAGATTTCGTCGGAGAAATGAATGCCGCCGCCGGCGACCCGCGCCAGGGCGCCGCGCCGCAGATCAAAACGGTAGGGATTGTTGGTGTCGGATATATGAAGCAGACGCTGAATCGACTCCTCGCCGAGCAGATCCACCGACGATGAGGTTATCTTGTCCTTGGCCGGATATTTACCGGTCACGGTACCCAGGCTTTCACTCATCGGCACCGGAACGATCTCGATAAAATCGAGCATCCGCTCCAGGTTCCCGTCGCAGAACTCGCGAATATCGTTCCAGATGTAACCGCTGCAGGCGCCCAGCGGGCGGTAATTTTCGTAGAGGACTTCAATGGCGGCATCGGTCAGGCCGCCCTGTTCAGCCAGGAAACGGCGATTATCCCCCGGCGCGTCGTTCAGGTTCATCGCCAGAATCATCGGATCTTCGTACGTCTGCGAATCTACGACGTTGATCTTGCCGTAATGTCCCAGTTGAGCCAAGCCGTTGAAACGAAATGTATAACGGCGGTTTTTGGCTTCCGACAGAAAGGCCCGGTACTGGGTGCAGAGGAACTCGACAAAAAAAGTCTTGCCGTTGCCCGGTTCACCGACCAGAACAAAAGCCATCTCCTTGCTGGAGCCCCCCTCGGCAGCATCCTTGACGTAGGAAACAAAACTGTTGATCTCGTCAAACATGCCGATGGTGTGCTTTTTACCGGTACGGAACACATTGAAATCATAGGTGGTTCGCCCATTCACTACGACTTTTTCAAAGCCCGCCCCGAGAATCATCCTTGCTACGGACTGAAAAGCATTCTCGAAGACCCTATCACCCTCTTTTACAGCAGCAAGATGCTGAATCAACTTCTCATGGGCAGCCATGGCACTCCTCCGTACAGATGTCGATAACCGTTCCCCTTCGGGGTTTACGGATGAAAGCGGATAAAAATCTCTTCCTGACTCTAATTATTACTTATGTGCGCCGTTTGGCAAGTCATATTTAACAATACGTCAACGTAAACTTGAGGTCGGAGGTTTAATGTGCGATGCAAATACCTTTGCCAGGCCACCGGTTGATGTCTCCTTGTATGGTGTTGTCAATGCTTTTCCGGTCTCAAGAAGAACAGCCGTTACATCGTCGAATGAAATTCTGTGACTACCGTCCGACAAGAGACTGAAATGACTGCAATTCAAAGCACGCGCCGCGGCATGGGCATTTCTCTCGATGCAGGGAATCTGGACAAGCCCGGCGACCGGATCGCAGGTAAGCCCAAGATGGTGTTCAAGGCCCATTTCAGCCGCATACTCGATCTGCCGGAGAGTTCCTCCGAGCAGCTGAGTTGCCGCGGCAGCAGCCATGGCGCAAGCGGTTCCTATCTCCCCCTGACACCCCACCAGGCTGCCGCAGATCGAACCGTTGGTTTTGACGATATTGCCGAACAGCCCGGCAACCGCCAGAGCGCGTACAATATCATTCGCGCTGAAGCCGTTGTTCTCGGCAAAATAGTAAAGAACCGCCGGAAGGACACCACACGAACCACAGGTCGGCGCGGTGACGACCTCCCCTCCGCAGGCGTTCTCCTCAGATACCGCATAGGCATATGCCGCAAGCAGGGCGTCGCAACGGAAATCCGCCCCTCTTGAACCGCTTGATCTTTTGAATGATCCGGCTTTGCGAATCAACCCGAGACTTCCCGGAAGAGGACCTTTGGCCTTTAGCCCTTTTTCTACCGCCATGTGCATGACTTTCCAGATATCTTCAAGGAAGCATAAGATATCTTCCCCTTCATGCCGGACAACATATTCCCAAAACGTCTCGCCGATTTTTTCAGACTCCGCTAGTACCTCGTCAACAGTGTCATACGGGTAAATATCAGGCAACTCCCTGGCGTCGGACATCAAAGCCCCTCCGCCGACACTGTAATCCTCTTCAAAACAGAGAACCTCCCCGTTATCATCCAACCCTTCAAAGCGCATGCCGTTTGAGTGAAGCGGTAACTCCTCATCAGGTTTCCAGATTATTTCGACCGGATGCGGCGCAAACGCTTCCTTGACGGCAATGTCGGTCAGATGTCCCCGCCCGGTAGCGGCAAGGCTCCCGAACAAAACAGCTCTGAATAAGCTGATCTCCGGGTGCTTCGATCCGAAGATCACCGCCCCCCTTGAAGGCCCCATGGTGTGGGAACTGGAGGGCCCTTTGCCTGTTCGATACAGTTCGCGTATTGATTTCATTGAAAGCTGCCTGCCGCTCCATGATTTATTTGTCTGTCAAATTTGATTATATCAGTACGGATGCCGTATTCATATACAAGTTCACGATGATATTGTCAGGATAATCTTGAAGAATACCGTCGATATGGTAGAATCACTCCGGATTTTGGCAAACATTGAGTCAGCCTGAGAACCAGGCGGGATAACGGGACGGTGAAGCGATGTGCGGAAGATTCGTGACCAACATACCAGCGGCTGTTTTATGGGAGCTATTCAGCCTGCAAGAAGTTCCGCAGTTTGAACCGCGCTTTAACGTTACCCCTGCTCAACTTGCAGCAGTTGTCCGCAACCAGGGTGACCACAACCGTCTCGACCTTCTCAAGTGGGGGCTTGTGCCGATGTGGGCGAAGGACCCGAACCTGGGCAGTCATCTGATCAACGCCCGTAGCGAGACCGCCTTCGAAAAGCCCGCCTTCCGCCATGCCGTCAAATACCGTCGTTGCATCATACCCACTTCAGGCTTTTACGAATGGGAACACCTTAGCGATCACAGCAAACAACCGTGGTTCATTCAGATGGCAGACCACTCGCCGATGTGCCTGGCCGGACTGTGGGAATCATGGAAAATGCCGGACGGTTTCGAACTTGAGACCTTCGCAATCATGACGACATCCGCCAACAAATTTGTCGAACCGATCCACGAGCGGATGCCGGTTATTCTCCATCCCGATGACTTCTCTCTTTGGCTGAATCACAACATGCACGATACGGAACAGCTACTGCAGCTTTACAAACCATTCACGGCCTCAGTAATGACCGCTCACAAGGTGGCCGATCTGGTGAACAATCCTCACTTCGACTCCCCCGCGTGCATTGAGAAGGTGTGACCGGCAATAAAACTTTGTGGCTGATTAGAAATATTCCGCCAGGCCGTTCTCAATCTTTTCAAAACCGGCGATCCGCTCCGGTGGGCGCCCCGCCTCCAAAGCTGTCCGTTCAGCATCCGACAATTCCAGCTCCGGCGCCAACGGCCGTCGCTCCATGTATATGGTCCGACCGGTGTCCAGCGTGATTTTTTCAAAAGGGTAGCGGTAGCTAGGATTCTGCAGCAGGGCCGCTTCGCAGTAGCGCACACCTGTCGCCGTAAGTATTCGCAGATAACCCGATTCCGTCACCACTTCGCCGAGACCGCAGACGGTCAAGGCCGCGCGACGCCGGGCGGCTGCGCTCTGGAAGCGCCGTTTGTAGGGAAACGAACAGTAATTGACCGGCAGCGGAATTCCCTGTTCCAGCCCGAAGCGAACCAACCGCAAGGCGCAGAGTTCCGACTCCAGCACCGTCACCTTCTCGCCATGGAGAAAGGTATAACCGCGTTCCGTCAGAGGGCCGAAGTTGTACGGCGTCAATCGCATCTGATGCAGATTGAGATGATTAACCCCCGCTTCGGCCATCTCTGACATCTTCAATTTCAGCAGTTCTTCATCCTCCGGCACAGCCGGAATTTCCACGGTTACCGCCTTGATACACCCCACCGCCAGGCGCAATTTTTTAAGGTTATAGCGGACTGCACCCAGATCGAAACGAATCTCGTCCAGGCCTGCATCCCGCAGACGGCCGCAGAGATCGGCGGTCAGCATGGTGCCGTTGGTATAGAGCCAGAGGTGAACATCATCACCGCACCGTTTGCGTACGGCGCTCAGGTATGACAGGGTCAGATCCGGCGTCAGCAACGGTTCCCCGCCGCTGATGCTGACGCCGCCGAATCCCAGGGCGGCCACATAAGAGGCATACTCCTCGGGATTGGCGAAAGCCATGCCATTGGTGACCGGTGGCCCGTCATCGTCCTGTGCCGTGGGGCAGTAGAAACAGCGTCCGTTACAACGCCCGTTGACGAACAGGCAGGACCAGTCGCCATCGCCGCAGCGCCGACAACCTGGAGACAAACCGTTGCAATCCACCTTGGTGCCGGCATAACCGAAACAGGCGTGCCGATCCAGCCACAGCAGCAGTTCTTCCCGCTCTGCAGAGGCTGTGGCAAGCTGATCAGGGGTTGTAAACGTTAGCAGATCGTACAAGTGGCCGTACTCTTTACGGTTGGACTCGATCAGTTGTTGTTTGATGTTTTCGTTGAGATGCGACCGAAGATGGAGGGATGATGGTGATAATGACACGTGATAATCCCCTCGTGAAACTGAGTGATTTTAATAGGGCAATATATCTGTCTTGATTGCTCGGATAGATCGCTGCAATTCAGATCACTGTAGACTATTTGGTTGAGTTTAGTAAGTTAGAAGTCGTTTTCTGCGCTTTTAGTACGGTAAAAATCAGCGTCTTCCGGTTAGGTCTTTGCATAGCTCTTTGATAGAATAAAAAGGTTGTAAAATCAGCATGATGCCGTACATTTTGCTTGACATTGGGTAAAAAATCCGGGGCGCGCATTTCGTAACTATCCACTATTACAGG
>CAIYDX010000344.1 GCA_903925005.1 uncultured Geobacteraceae bacterium | reverse complement strand
TGTAAATGTTGCACCGTCAATCTCTTCCTCATTTACTTTGATGTTTCAACCTACAAGAGAAGATTCTATCAGAAATCCTGAAATGTTTGGTCAGTAACTACCTCGTAATAATGCGATAGTACCATCTGCAATTCGACGCACAATCATCATGGCACTCGCCTTAGTCGGGACAACCGACTATAACCTTATTGCAACAGTTGCCTTGACATTGATGAAGCAGAAAAACGAATTTATACCCACAGATTATAAAGAGTTAGATGACACTGACGTTAATATGGCACTTCAAGAGACCTGTAAGCTGAGTGACTTCATATGCGAATCCCCCCATGATATTAAATTTCGGGATGCGTTTGCGAGAGGATATACATGGTTAAAAGCCGCAGCTTATTACGGCCAAGATGCGATCACTGAGGTAGCCAGCGGAACTTTTCGAGTAGATGATTAAGAACATTATGTAAAGAATAAGAATAATGGGAACGGTTTCATTTTCTGTGGGTAAATAAAGGACAGGGTGACTGAAGCGAGGTCAGCCCTTGAATATAGAAAAATGAGCGACGTTCCAACAAGCCCCATGGACGCCGACCGCCCTAAAACCTGGGCGGGCGGGTCATGGGGGCACCACGTTATGCATAAGAAAATGATTAACCCCTGTAAGCTTTGTCGTGTGGACCTAATGCAATGAATTTGATCGTATCGTCAGGACACTTCAGGCAGTCTTCGCAAAGGACAATGGCATCGTCGCCCTTTCTTCGACAGATCGAACAGTAGAGGAAAATGATAAGAAAATTGCGCCGATCCGGACAACTGTAGTAGCCGCGGAAGTTGCCTTTGAGCGGCTCGCCCAAGGCAACAGGGCTTCCGCAGATCATATCGACTTTTTTTCGGACGGAATCTTTTATTGCACTGTGTTTTTTGAGAGAAGCTACAAAGTCATCACTGAAGACCAGCTTCATTTAAAGACCTCATCGTAACTGTGCCAAGTAACCGTGCCAGACTTAATTTTCTCAATTGTCTGAAGTAATGACTCAGAAAAATCCGGATCTGCCAGAATTGTTTCCGTGGGATCGTTTTCCTTGGTCCTCTTAAGTTTTAGAGCAAATTGGGAGAATACCTCTGAAACAGTAGTTCTTTGGGTTTCGGCATACTCTTTGATAAAGTCGATCAGGTCTGAGTCAAGGGTAAGATTAATTCGGGATTTCTGCATAACGCACCTCCTATGTGCATATTATGCGCACGCTATGCGTTTTGTCAAGGTGTCAATTTAGCATAGCATAACCAGCAGGGGCAGTGGACTTCGCCACTACCCTGCTAGAAATAAAAAGGTGATCATGGGGCCAATTTGCTGGAGTTTCAGTTGAAACAGCCCTTGAAAGCCAAAAGAAGAGGCCGACCTTTTAAAACAATTATGGAGTGTCCCTAATAAGTCCCAGGGCAGGCGCTATGCCGGGGTATCAAAAACCGGAGAAAAATTGTACGTGCGGGGTGGGCGATTTCTGGTATATTCGGAACTATCTCTTTTGAGGGATGAAGGAGAACAGAGATGAGTATGATGATGTCGCCGCTTATTGCCAACGTCCATTTCCCCCCCATTTCAGAGGTTAAACGGTGGCTGGCCGAGCGGCCGAATGATGGGGTGGAGCTGATAGATCTTTGTCAGGCGGTGCCTGATTATGCCCCTGCCCCGGAGTTGACGGAGTACCTGTCCGGTTTGCTCGGCGATCCGCTCATCTCAAAATATTCTTCCGATGAGGGGCTGCCGGAAGTGCGTACGGCACTATGCGGCTATTACGCCAGAAAATATGGCGCTGAGCTGTCGCCGGATAATTTCTGTCTGACGATCGGCGCCAGTCAGGCCTTCTGGCTGGCGATTGTAACCCTTTGCCGTGCCGGTGACGAGGTCGTCGTGCAGGCGCCATATTACTTCGATCATCCGATGGCTCTCGACATCCTGGGAATTTGCGGCGTTTATGCCCCCTTTGTCGAGTCCGGGAACGGACTCCCCGACCCCGCGACGATAGAGAGCCTGATCAGTGACCGGACCAGGGCTATTCTGGTGGTATCGCCCAGCAATCCGACCGGCGCCATTGCCTCGCCGGAGACCATCCGGGAACTGTTCGAAATTGCAAAGCGACACAACATCGCCCTGATACTGGACGAAACCTATAATGAATTTATCCCCGGCGGCCTCTGTCCGCACGAGCTGTTCCGCGATCCGGCCTGGGGCAACCATTTTGTGCAGATCGCCTCGTTCGGCAAGACCTTTGCGCTGACCGGTTACCGTGCCGGACAGCTCGTCGCCTCCAATGAGTTTATCCACCATGCCTTGAAGGCGCAGGACACCATGTCGGTCTGTCAGCCGCGCATAACGCAGCATGCCGTCAAATTCGGCGTTGAACACCTGGATGACTGGGTCGCCGCCAACCGGAACATGATGACTCGTCGCCACGATCTGTTCCGCTCCGAATTTATGCAGCCTGGTAACCGGTTCCGTATTGCGGCCAGCGGGGCTTTCTTCGCTTGGGTGCGCCATCCGTTCGGCAATTGCAGCGGCCGCGAGGTGGCGAAACGACTGGTGGACGAAGCAGCCATCCTATGTTTGCCGGGCGAAGTCTTCGGTCCCGGTCTGGAGGGGTATCTTAGACTGGCGTTCGGAAATATACGGGAGGAGGCCATTCCTGAAGCGGTACGGCGTTTTCGGGAGATTACGTGCTGAGTAGTCTTGTATCGTAACCTTATTGTAAATTGCCTTCCTTTACAAAACCGTGTACGGTTTTATACTGAAAAGGGTTCAATCACATTACATCACCTGCGCTGTTTCTAACGGTTTGCAGAGAAGGAAAAGATAAATGGTCCAGAAAAAGAATCGCACAACAATTCACTCGCCAGGCTTGACGGAGCTGCCGACGCTGCCGCTTGATGCTCCGGGGCTGATCCACGATTACCGGCGTTATTTTACCTATACCCTCGGCCAGAACAAATACAGCCATTCGGTCAAATATCACTACAAGGCGTTGGCGCTGACTGTGCGCGACCGTCTGATGGAACGCTGGAAAAAGACCCGTTACAGCTATGTCGAGTCCAGGTGCAAACAGGGGTATTACCTCTCGCTGGAATTCCTGATGGGGCGGACTCTCGGCAATGCGCTGCTGAATCTCGGAATTACCGATACCGCCACGCAGGCGATGCATGAACTCGGCATCAATCTGGAGGATCTGGCTGAGGCCGAGATCGATGCCGGACTCGGTAACGGCGGTCTTGGGCGTCTGGCAGCCTGCTTTCTCGACAGCTGTGCCACCCTGCAATTGCCGATCATGGGGTACGGCATCCGCTATGAGTATGGCATGTTCCGCCAGCGGATCGTGGATGGCCGCCAGATAGAAGAACCGGATCATTGGCTGCGGGACGGCAATCCCTGGGAGCAGGAACGCCCCGAATTCACCCAGCGCGTCCGTTTCGGAGGGCACTGCGAAAAGTATCTTGCCGATTCGGGAGATGAGCGTGTCCGCTGGATCAACAGCCGTGATGTGCTGGCGGTCCCGTACGACATTCCGATTCCCGGCTATCGAAACGGCACCGTCAACACGCTGCGTCTCTGGAAAGCCGCCGCCACCGATGCTTTTGACCTGGGTGAATTCAACGCCGGAGGCTATGCCGAATCGGTTGCCACCAAGAATGAAGCCGAAAATATCACGATGGTGCTCTACCCGAACGATGCCAGCGAAAACGGCAAGGTGCTCCGGTTGCGCCAGCAGTATTTCCTTGCATCAGCCAGTCTGCAGGATGTTGTTGACCGGTGGGCGATGGTGCGCAAAGGGGACTTCAGCGAATTTGCCGTCAACAACTGTTTTCAACTGAACGATACCCATCCGAGCTGTGCCGTACCCGAGCTGATGCGGATTTTGATGGATGATCGGGGGATGGAGTGGGACCTGGCCTGGGATATCACCAGCCGCACGATGGCTTACACCAATCATACCCTGCTTCCCGAAGCGCTCGAAAAATGGCCGTTGCCGCTTTTTGGCCTGCTTTTGCCCCGGATCCTGGAGATAATTCTGGAGATCAACGCCCGCTTCATTGCCGAAGTTTCCTGCCGTTGGCCGGGGGATAATGAGCGGATGAGGCGCATGTCCATCATTGAGGAGGGGGCTGTACCCCAGGTCCGGATGGCGTATCTGGCCATTGTCGGGAGTTTTTCCGTCAACGGCGTTGCCGCGCTGCATTCTCAACTGCTGGTCCAGGGGCTTTTCCGTGATTTCTATGAACTCTGGCCGCAAAAATTCAACAACAAGACCAACGGCGTGACGCCCCGACGCTGGATCGCCCGCTGTAATCCGGGCATGAGCCGTCTGGTGAGTGACAAGATCGGTGATGGATGGGTGTCTGACCTTCAGCAGATCAACAAGATTGCCGAGTTTGCCGGTGACGATGAATTCCGGCAGCGCTGGTTTGAGGTCAAACAGGAAAACAAGGCGCTCCTTTCAACTCTTGTTGAGGCGCATTGCGGCGTTTCATTCAATCCCGAAGCGCTCTTCGATGTCCAGGTCAAGCGGATCCATGAGTATAAACGTCAACTCCTCAACGTTTTGCATGTCATCCATCTCTATGACCGGATCAAGCGGGGCGATACGGCGGGGTGGACCAACCGCTGCGTGCTGATCGGCGGAAAGGCCGCGCCCGGTTACGCAATGGCGAAGCTGATCATCAAGCTGACCAACAACGTGGCCAAGGTTGTAAATTCCGATCCGATGGTCGGAGATCTGCTCAAAGTGGCGTTCTTCCCCAATTACAGTGTGAGCGCGATGGAGATCATCTGTCCCGGCACCGATCTCTCGGAGCAGCTCTCTACCGCCGGCAAGGAGGCTTCCGGAACCGGCAATATGAAGTTCATGATGAATGGTGCGATAACCATCGGCACCCTGGATGGGGCGAACATCGAGATCCTTGAAGAGGTTGGCGAAGAGAACTTTTTCATGTTCGGCCTGACGAGCGAAGAGGTGGATGAGTTGCGCTGGAACTATGATCCGCACGAGGTGATCAACCACGACGACGATTTGCAGAGGGTCATGAATCTTCTCCGGTGCAACCACTTCAATCTGTTTGAGGGGGGGCTCTTCGACCCGATCATTAACGCGATCTGCAGCCCGCACGATCCCTGGATGGTTGCCGCCGATTTCCGCAGTTTCGTCGATGCCCAGCGGCGCGTGGCAGATGCGTATCAGAACCGCGAACGCTGGACCCGTATGAGCATCCTCAACACCGCCTGCAGTGGTAAATTCTCCACAGACCGGACGATCAGCGATTATAACGAGGATATCTGGCATCTGAAGGCGATGCCGATCGGGGACGGGGTAGCTTAGACATAATGTCCGCCAGTAGAATAAAAAAGGACTCGCCCCTTGCTAACGTGGGTTACGCTGTCGGAATAAATCCAACGGCGCAGAGCCACAACCAAGGAGGCGAGTCATGAAGAATGTTAGCATATTTGTTGGTCTTG
>CAIYDX010000343.1 GCA_903925005.1 uncultured Geobacteraceae bacterium | reverse complement strand
CTCCACCCTACCCTATCCAAATTTCTACAAGCATTTGCAAAATCATCTTCTGACGGAATTTCCTCAGGCCACCAGTCTTTGCCTTCGGTACGACCCTTGTTCCACTCCCGACCGCCATAACCGTAGGAAGATAGCGGCGGAGTAATCCAACCAGGATCTTTATCGTGACTCCTTGCTCCGCCGAAGGCCAGAAATGTTTGACCTTCAATGGTAAAGACCTCTCCCCGTTTCAAGTAGTAGACATTGTCCCGAATCTTGTAGGCCTTGCCACCAAAGAGATCTACCAATGGAAATTCACCACCGAAAAGGCGGGCAAAATTTTCATGGTTACCGTCAACGGCAAGCCAAAGCACTCTCTTCCGGAGCTTTGAATCCAGAAAGAAATCCTCATCTCGTTTATGCTTCGGGTTAGTACCGCAATCTGGCCACCAAACGCCGCCGAAGTCTCCTGTGCAAATCACGATATCGCCACGTTTGGCTGGCTTAAATACTGACGTTGATATGTGGTATGCGGTCATGCCTCCGTGGAGGTCGCCGGTGATCCAAATCATGTTAAGCCGTTCTTTCATGTTTAGCAGTGCGAAACTTCAGCTTTTGCTGGTTGTCCCATGCTGCTGCTAAAGCTAATGGCGTTGCAACAAATAACAGTATGCAGCTGAGTGTGAAGACACCCCTGTCGATGCGACCGTGCTGATAAAAATCTATTATATTAGCAACGATGCACATTACCGCGCAGAAACTGACTCCAGCAAAAACAAATACGTTTTGCCGCATCTTCCCTTTAATTATTTCAATGGGCTCTAAGCTGCTATTTCGCAAACGCTCAGAACTATGTCGTTTCCTTAATGCTGATTTTCTTGTGCAGGAAGTCGGCGCAGTCGATCTAATTGATCTGTTTTTGACTATTTTTTGCATGGGTACAACCTCGTACGCCTATATAAAATTGAAGAGGTCCTCTGAAAAACATTTACAAATAATTTGGGACTGACGTTAAGGCGCTGTGCGAGGGAGTTGCGCTGTCCGAAGGTTCAGAAAACGCCCGGAACCATTTCTAACAAAGCTCATCCCAAGAATCGCTAAAGAATAGTTTGCACGTTTCTTAATTATTTCCTGCAATTCTTTTTGACGATTACCGGCCTTTCTATCTTCATTCTGTTTTCCAGAAACAGTCACTAGCATAAAGTCTCCTTTAAAATGTGTTTTTCTCCACTCCGGAGAGGTTGCCAATCTCCAACTCGACAACGCCGTGCTCCATACACCAGCTGATAGCCTTTCTGGTGGCATTGTGGAGAAGGTTCTTAACCTAGGCATCGGACTTGCCTTTAAGCCGACCTCTGGCGCGGTTCAGCGTCTTCCATCGCCATCTGTCCCGAACATTATGATGTCGGCACACAGTAAGTCAGCATCGAACGTACTATATAATCGGAATGTATGTCTATAAGCCATGAAAATTTCAAAATTCAAATTTCTGATTCAGATTTTTTTGGAATAATCGATAGGCTGCTGTATGCTGATGTCATGATCAATTATGATAAAGTAAAAGCCCACCTGAAGCCAGGAGAAGTATACCGCCGCTCCGACCTCGCAAATTGGTCTCACAGTGTCGACCGCAACATCGCAGGCCTTGTAAAGGAGGGTATCCTGGTTAAAGTTTCCCGTGGACTTTACCTATGCCCACAGCTTTCCCGCTTTGGTGTTTTACCTGCCTGCTCACATAAATTGCTCACAGCATTCTTACATACTGGGGTTGTAAGCCCAAACCGGCGGAATTTATCCAATACGCCTAAATTGGGGTTTACTGCCAGTCAATCCCAGCCAAAATGGCCTGCAAGTCAATTGGATGGCTCTTGTTGCGGAATGCATAGTGCCCCAACAGGTGCAGG
>CAIYDX010000342.1 GCA_903925005.1 uncultured Geobacteraceae bacterium | reverse complement strand
CTCGCGGATAATATGTGTGATAAGCATGGGTTCCTCGCTCAGATAGAATGGTTGGTCGCGCTTCCATAACTACCTGATGGAGCCCATGCTTTTCAATTATTAAAGATCAAAATCATGCATTAAATACTGTGACGAACCATAAATACTAAATCACAACTCACATTAAAACAATATTTGTATAGCTATACAAATCGGTTTAGAACTGTTATAAAAATCAAATTATGTTGAACTGAAATTATTAAAAGGGGAGGGGTTTGATGAGAAAAAGTATGGCTAAAAATATTTTTGCTGCTATGGCTATGACTTTAACAATGGTGCTGTTTGGGTGCGGCGGCGGCGGAGGCGGAAGTTCTTCCAGCACAGCCACGCCGGTTGCTCCCGCCAAAACGGTTACCGGGGTTGCCGCGACCGGTGCACCGATCGTCGGGACCATCTATCTAAAAGATTCTTCGACCCCTTCTGTCCAGCTTTCAACGCCGATTGCCGCAGATGGATCGTATTCTTTCGATGTAACAAATCTGACCGCGCCATACATGCTGAAAGTGGTCGGGGCAGCCAATGGTCAGAATTACACCCTTTACTCGATGGCAGGCGCTCCTGGTGTTGCCAACGTCAACCCATTGACCCACCTGGCGGTGACCAGGGCCTACGGCGGCGCCGATCCGGCGACAATCTTTGCCAGCATGACTCCCGCGCAGGTACAGGCGCTGCAGGCGGCTATTGCGACGGCCATCACGCAGATACAGGCAATCATCCAGCCGATACTGGCACAGTACAATATACCAACAAACACCGATTTTATAGCGGCCCCCTATACCGCCAACCACACTGGGCTTGACCTACTGTTCGATATGGTCGCTTTTGCAGCGAATAACGGCACCCTTGCGGTGACCAACAAAACAAGCGGAGCGGCGATCCTCACTACTGCTCTTAATGGCACCACCCTGAGCGGTACAGTGACTACTGGTAACCTCCCTTCCATGCCTACCCAGGTAGTCGGCGGGGTCTATGTTTACACAATAACCCCAACGATCACCGCTAGCGGAATGGCAACATTTAATGCCGTAGTGCTTGGCCAGACAAGTCAGAGCGTAATATGGAGTGTTGTCGAATCCGGTGGCGGCAGCATCACCACTGCTGGAGTTTATACGGCACCGGCAACGGCAGGGATATACCATGTAAAAGCAACAAACGCGGCAAACAACAATATTAACACGACCGTTGCAATTACAGTGACTTCAACCAACAGTACTTATAGTTTGGGATCAGGCGAGACCACTTATACACCAATACTAAGCGAATTAAACAATACAAGCATGTGGTGGTCAGTCATGAACACTTCAAGTGGAGGGATCTCATATATTTCAGGATCAATATACTATAGCATTCATTATCCGAGTTCTTCCAACGTGTATTCTGGCACGGTTGCAACATTCTCTAATGGAACTATCACATTACCGTCAGATAAGTTCCAAGTCTTTGCCAAAAATACAACCTTGCAGTATTACGTAATCAAACACTCTGACAATAATGATAAATTTATAGAATATCAGCATTGGTATTACGGAACGTCTTCGCCTGCAGATGCAGCTAATTACGCAGGCATAACAACAGGTGGCTTCACGGCCTCAATGCTTTCGGGCAAGAAATGGGAAATTAATACCATTGGCATTTACTCACTTTTTGGAGGTACTACGGTTGATGTCACGCTCAACCCCAATGGCATTGCCTCGTTTACCACTCTAGTCGGTTCCAACTCTGGTAAAACGGTCACTGGGACTTGGTACATAAACTCAGGTGGTTATCTAGTAATTAGCAACGGTACCACGACGTCGATGTTTCAGCTTTTGAATACCACAGCAAACTCGCTGTATACCGACTACGAATGTGTTGTCACTACTGGGGCAACAGTTATCACAGCGACATTATTCTATTCGACAACATAGATAAACGGAGGGCCAATCTAAACTTTTACATAAAAGTTGATATTCGTGAAAACGCCGTAATCCCTTGCACAGCAAGTGGTTACGGCGTTTTTTGTTCTTAGCGGTTGCATGGACGCACTTTTGAATATAAAGTATTATCAGTTAAGGTTATTAAAGTTGATATTTATAGAGGGGTGTCATGCGCGCAAACAACAGGCCACAGAAGGGCTCCACCATCAAGGTCGAGCCGATCCGCGAGACGAAGGACATCCGGCTCATCAAAAAGCTCTTGGCTGATCGCCCCAGGGACCTCGCCATCTTTACCCTGGGGATCAACACCAATCTTCGGGCCGGCGATCTATTGCTAATCACCGTTGGCCAGGTGCGCCATCTGAAAACCGGCGAACATTTCACACTCCGTGAGGTTAAAACGGGGAAGCTTCGGGACGTGACCGTCAATAAGAACGTCCAGGAGGCACTACAGGAACTGCTGCGGACGATGCCTGACCCGGGCGATGGGGAGTTTCTCTTCCAGTCGAGGAAAGGCCGACAGGCACTCTGCGTGTCGTACCTGAACAGCCTGGTCAAGTCCTGGTGCCGGGAGGTGAACTTGAAGGGGAATTTTGGGAGCCACACACTTAGGAAGACATTTGGTTACATCCATCGGACCGTATTCAACACGGACATCCCCACACTGATGCAGATGTTTAACCACTCAAGCCAAAAACAGACCCTCACCTACCTTGGGATTCAGCCGAGCGAGATCAAGGAGGGGGTTGTAAGCCCAAACCGGCGGAATTTATCCAATACGCCTAAATTGGGGTTTACTGCCAGTCAATCCCAGCCAAAATGGCCTGCAAGTCAATTGGATGGCTCTTGTTGCGGAATGCATAGTGCCCCAACAGGTGCAGG
>CAIYDX010000341.1 GCA_903925005.1 uncultured Geobacteraceae bacterium | reverse complement strand
TTTCGAATAATGCTTCATTATTTACCCCTTTCCGGTGCCCCCAGAGTAACAGATTAATTTGGAAAGGGGAGGTGACAACTATCCTGACACAGGGGGATAGTTGCCAAGAAAAAACTTGGTTTTTATACCAAGTTTCTTTGCGTCCTTAAGCAATACTGCACACCACGAAACAGTCGTCTGGACATAGGCATAGTCAGGTGCTTTTTTCTGCATATTAAGCAGGTTAGATGTCGCATCCTGGAAGCTGGCCGGGATGACTTCTTCGTGAACAAGTTCAATGCCCAGCTCTTTGGCATATTGTCTTCCAGCTTCAATAGGAGACTTTCCGAAGCCGTGATTTGGGTAGATGAAGGCAACCTTTGGGGTACGTTTTCCTTTGAAGTCTTTTTTTACAAACTGAAGAAATCCGCGAATCTGATCAGAGTAGCTGGCGCCGACAAAAAAGTTATACGGCGTCTTGGCGGGGTCGGTCAGGTGACCTGAGTAAGATGCCGAGAGATAGGGGATTTTGTCCTTGGAGACAATATCTTTCAGCGCCTCGGTGTCTCCTGTTCCCCAGCCATTGATCATGATAACTTTATCCTGTTCGACAAACTTCTTGTAAGTGGCATTGGCTTGGGGGATCTTATAAGCATAATCAACATTGATCAGCTCAATCTTTTTGCCATGTATTCCGCCTTTTGAGTTAGTGTAGGCAATAGCGTCCTGAACACCCTGTGCAAATGGCTTTCCGACATCGGCAGTTACGCCGGTCAGATCCCAGAGCCCGCCGACTTTTATCGCTTCCGCGGCTAATGATATCGATGCAGATACAAGTACTGCAGTCAATGAAGCCAGAAATATCATCAGTTTCATTTGTACCTTCCTCTCATTTTCGGTCCCGGCTTGCCTGTATATGGATGATGGGAAACAGCAGTAAATACTTATGTTGCTATCCAAATGTTAACTATCGGGCGATCATATCAATCTGGTAATGGCTATTCAGCGCATTAAGCAAAGTATCAACCCCTCGTAGAGCAGAACGAAGCTGAATCCGTTCCCCTTCCGTAAGAACTAGCGGATCGACAAAATTGTCCGGTTCCTTACCTGATGACAGGGCAATTAACTGCTTTTCAAGACGCATTTTTATCAAAAATGAAAAAGCATCACGAATTGTCTCTATGTCTTGATCTGAAATCAGATGCAGGTGTTGGAGCCGCTCCAGTTTTGACCAGGTTGTCCCTCCCAAGATGTCAGACTCCAGTGCGATCAGACTGATTCCCTTGGTCAGGGCGAAAAGCCCTCCTTTCTTCAAATCCAGTTTTCCACGTTGATCGCCTTTCTTTTCAACAAGTAACCGTCCGAATATGCTGATGGGCGGCTTAAAGCGTGCAATATTTCGCGCCATATTTGGAAAAAAAATCGAGTTCCTACGGGCGCATTCACATATATGGGTGCGCAGTTCCTCTTCAAGCGATTCTTCCCCATGCAATACCCGCAAATCCTGGAAAACGCCGAAAAGTACGGTTTCGTTTGATCCGGGCATGGCAATCCATCGTTCAGTCAGTTGCTTCCACTCAGACAAACTGTGACACCAGTCAGGATTGTTTGCCATCATCTTACCAGGGCAGAGCGGCACGCCGACACTTTCCAGGGCGGAAACTATTTGTTCGCCAAAATGCAGCGCTTCGCCCCGTTGTTCATGAGAAAAACTGTCCGGAAAGACGATGGCATTATCTTGATCTGTTCGCAGGGTTTGCTCTTCGCGTCCCTCGCTTCCCATTGCCAGGAAAGCTGCTCCCAATGGAAGGCGAACATTATGGCGGGAGTCGAGGATAAAGATCAAGCGCTGGGTTAATGCATCATTAAAGTGGGCGATAAGTTGGATAAGGCTTTGTGCATCAGCATTGGTTTTAACGGCAAATTGCATCATCCCGGTCATTTTGTTGTTGATCAGACGCAACTGCTCGATAGTGGCAGCAGATTCAATCTCCTGAACAAGATAGAGAGGGCTGCTGGCCTGGATCCGTAGCAGGTCGGTGTCGGTTATCATTCCTGACAACCGGTCGAATTCATCGACAACCACAAGACGATGGATATTATGTTTCGCCATTAAAAATATGGCTTTAAAAAGATAGTCGCTGGTGTGAATTGTTATCAGGCTGGTTTTCATTACTTCACGTACGGTCAGTGTGTCAATCTTGTTGACTGAGTCAGCAATCAGATTGCGCAGGTCGCGCAGAGTAACAATGCCGACCGGCATGTCGTGATCCACCACAACTATGCCGGATATATTGCCGTTAGTCATAAGCCGGGCCATTTCTACAAGTCCAAGTTCCGGGGAACAAGTTATAGCTGGACTTTGGCATACCGAAGCAACCGGCAAAAAATAAAAATTTTCTTCATTTAAAGAAATATTCGGCACGTAAACTCCACGCTATCGATTATTAAATCTTTTAGAAGGTCATTCAGCTCAAAAAGCGGTAAAGAGAATATCTCTGCACCGCTTTCTTTGCGACTGAACAAATATTTATAGATGGAAGCATGAAGATTCAGTCATAGACGCCTATGAGTATTTAGATCCTGATATTCATTTAGAAAAATGCCCCCATCGAAATGGAGGCATATCGGGCAATTCTCTAGGCCTTCACATCCGATGAGTGAATCTGTTTCATAAAGGCATTAACATCAGCTGGTACTTTACCGTCGATCTTGGAAACTATATAGACTGTCAGAAACGCGAGCGGAACTGTGACCAGGCCTGGGATTTTCCACTGCATCCAGATCGGCAGGGTTTTTATAAAGAAAATCATATAACATGAAGAGGCAAGGCCAACCACCATACCCGCGATTGCACCTTTTTCAGTCATGCCGCGCCACCAGACACCCATTAGGAATATAGGAGCAAAGGTACTGGCGGCAACGTTGAAAGCAAGTCCTACAAGATGGCCGATGGAAGCTTTCTGAACCAGTAATCCGAGTATCCCGTAAAGTACCCCGATAATGACCACTGAAACCTTGCCTGCCACAACTTTTTGCTGTTCCGTAGCAGTCTTATTGATAAAGTGTGTATAAACGTCATGACCTAATGCACCGGAACAGGCAATGAACAAGCCGGACAGGTTCGAGAATACTGCGGCGAAAGCACCGGCAACAACAATTCCCAACAACCACTTGCCACCGATAATATTTGCTACTGTTGGTACAACCATGTTTGTACCGCCGACGACGAACGCTTTCAGATTCTCCGGAGAAAGCGTGCCCGCCTTGGCTCCTTCAAGGAACAGATAGCGGCCGGCAACGCCCAGATATAAGGCGATAGCAAAGAAAGTGCTGGCGATGGCGATGGCGAATAATGCAGAATATCTGGCTTCCTTGGCTGACGGGTTCGTGTAGAAACGGAGCAGAATATGGGGTAACCCTATGGTGCCGAACGACAGGCCGATTACCATTGAAAGGGATTCGATCGGATTTTTAAAAACACCGCCACCGATATATGACCATTTCACCCCGTTGGCGACAAGGTCTTTTCCATCCTTGGTATATGCACCTGTCCCCGGTACGGGGCCGGTCCAGCTCTGAATCAGTTCCAGTAATTTTCCGTAATGGAGGCCCATGTAAATAGCGCCTCCCAGAAGCACCAGAAATGCACCGAAGCGAATCCAAACCTCCAGAGCCTGGTTGATGGTGGTCCCTTTCATGCCGCCGACGCCGACATAAAAGATCATAACCGTAACAATAAGGATTACTCCAGCCTCGTAGGAGGTGCCGAAAAACAGCTGCAGAATTTGGGCTCCGCCAAGTATTTGAGGGGCAGCATAAAAACCTGAAATCGATAAAACCACAATGACTGCAATAAAACGGGCCTGTGGGCTGTGGAATCGTTCCGCCAAAAAGTCGGGAACGGTGAACTTCCCGAATTTACGAAGAGGGCCCGCGACAAACAGCGCCAGTACTGTCAAGCCGACTGAGAAACAGAAAGTATAGAATATTCCGTCGTAACCCAGTGAAAATGTCAGACCGGCAAGGCCCAGGAAGGTTGCAGCGCTCAGGTAGTCCCCTGCAATAGCGGAGCCGTTCATTAACCACCCGAAGCTGCGGCCTCCAACATAGAAATCTACCGTACTTGTAGAATACTTTTTGGTGGCAAACGTGATGGCAACAATGGTGCCCAAGAGTATCAATGTGAATAGGTATTTAGGTTCCACGATCAGACCTCCCCGCTATTTTTAATATGTTTAGCTACTCTGCTCTGGTAATAAAGCACATGCAGCCATGCAATAAATGTCGCCATAAACATCGCCACAATGGATGTTGCAAACCATGTAACGGTCATGCCTCCCCAAAGTACGGTTTTCATTATTTCCGGCGAAGTCCAGTTCATAATGGTTACCGTCAAAAGAAACGCAAAGTAAATAACAGCCAGTAATACGCTGACCTTTACTTCTTCGGACATGTTGGCGGTAGTCTCTGCATCCAGTGGCGGTAAATCCTTGTAGTCAATGGTACCAACTGTTTCATTCACCATGATTAATTTCCCTCCTTTTTTAGTGACATGTGCCCCGTTCGGAAACGAGTTTATTGCACAGGGATTCTGCTTCCGGTTCTCAGTAAATCTGGTTATAAAGGCTATTATCCGGAAAAAGCACGTATATTGACGAATTTGAGTTTGATGTCATTGCTGGAAAGCTGGATCATGGAAACAACTCCTTATGTAACGGCTCTATAGAACAATGGTATTATCAAGGCTGGTGCTATGATGCAGCGCGTATCATGGCATTAACGTAAGGATACTGTATCTATGCGAATTAGGAGAATCAATGTAATAATAAGATAAATAATAACGCTATTACGCGCTTCTATTTAGCGAAATACACTGTTTGCATGGTCTTGTCAAACAAAATATTGATGATACAAAAATATGTTTTATTTTATGTTGACATATACGTAAAGTAGACGTTAAATTTTGAATAGTGAACTTAAATTGTCAATCAAAGTGGGAGAATGTATAAATGAAAAAACCTGTTCTAAAAGAATCGGATCTCAAAATTCATAACCGAGTTGCCGTCATTACCTTTGAGAGGGACGATGTGCGCAATGCACTGACCGGCACTGCACTGGTTGAAGATATCCTTCAGACCCTTGCCTGGGTTAACGGCGCCGATGATGTCTCGGTGTTGATTCTTACCGGTGCAGGATCGGCATTTTCATCCGGTGGCAATGTGCGGGAGATGAGTGAAAAAAAAGGAATTTTCGGTGGGTCGGTTCATCAGATTCAGGATCAGTACCGTCGCGGCATACAGCAGATTCCACTTGCCATGGAAGCGGCGGAAGTTCCTCTCATTGCGGCTATTAACGGGCCGGCCATCGGCGCAGGGTTCGATCTTGCCTGTATGTGTGATCTGCGGCTTGCTTCCAGTACGGCGGTCATGGGAGAGACATTTGTTAATCTAGGAATCATACCTGGAGATGGTGGCGCCTGGTTTCTTCAGCGTTTGATAGGGTATCAGCGGGCCGCCGAACTCACTCTGACAGGCCGGATAATTTCGGCGCAAGAAGCACTAGGTCTGGGAATCCTGCTTGAGGTCACGGAGCCGGATCAATTGCTTGACCGGGCACTGGTACTGGCCGCGCAAATCGCTTCCAAGCCGCCACGTGCTGTTCGTTTGACCAAGCGGTTGCTCAAGCATGCCCAGCGTGGAAATATTTCGGACTTTCTTGATTTGTGCGCCTGCTTTCAAGGTATGGCCCACCATACCGGTGACCATGTTGAAGCGATAAATGCCTTTATGGAGAAACGTTCCGGGGTTTATTCAGGAACATGATTTTATCATTTAAGGAATTTGATGCCATCCTGGTTATCGGGGCGTAATGTCCTTTGTTGTGCTCGGTTTCAGGGCTTGTTGCGAAAATAAAGTAAACAAATATATTAGTAAATCACTGGCTATGGTCGCTCGGGAATTGGCCGGTTTGAAAATATCAAAATAATGTTTGACAAAAAACGCCACCCGATTTATATTACCTTTACGTAAAGTGTGAAGGCGTGATGGTACAAGTTATCAAGGGAGGTCGCAGATGAGTTCATATCCGACATTAAATTTCGATCTGGGTGAAACCGCTGATTTGCTGAGGGACACCGTTAAGGCGTTTGCCAGGGCGGAAATAGCTCCTCGGGCTGCCGATATTGATCGCGAAAATCATTTTCCGATGGATCTTTGGCGCAAAATGGGAGATCTGGGGCTGCATGGCATTACCGTCTCCGAGGAGTATGGCGGCGCCGGGATGACCTATCTGGAGCATGTTGTGGCCATCGAGGAGATCAGCCGCGCATCGGCGGCTGTCGCTCTTGCGTATGGTGCCCATTCCAACCTCTGTATCAACCAGATATATCGGAATGCCAGCGAAGATCAGAAACAGCGCTATCTCCCCAAGCTGATCAGCGGCGAGCATGTCGGTTCACTCGCAATGAGCGAAGCCGGAGCCGGCTCCGACGTCGTCAGTATGCGCCTCCGAGCTGACCGCAAGGGGGACCGGTTTATCCTGAACGGTACAAAAATGTGGATCACCAACGGTCCTCATGCCAACACGCTGCTGGTGTACGCCAAGACGGATGTCAATGCCGGCTCAAAAGGGATTACCGCGTTTTTGATCGAGAAGGGATTTAAAGGCTTTTCCACAGCCCAGAAGCTCGATAAACTCGGCATGCGCGGTTCGGATACCTGCGAATTGGTGTTCGAGGATTGCGAGGTGCCGGTTGAAAATGTGATGGGCAACGTCGGCGACGGCGTCAAAATCCTTATGAGCGGTCTGGATTATGAACGGGCGGTGCTGGCGGCCGGTCCCATCGGCATCATGCGCGCTTGCATGGATGTTGTTATCCCCTATATTCATGAACGGAGGCAGTTCGGCAAGGCCATCGGCGAGTTTCAGCTGATGCAGGGGAAGATAGCAGATATGTACAGCACCATGAACGCTTGCCGAGCTTATGTTTATGCCGTGGCGCACGCCTGCAGCGGCAAAAATGCGATCAGGAAAGATGCCGCCGGCGCTATTTTGTATGCCGCCGAGAAGGCAACCTGGATGGCGTTGGAGGCAATTCAGGTGCTTGGAGGCAATGGTTATATCAATGAATATCCGACCGGTAGATTGCTGCGTGACGCGAAACTGTACGAGATCGGCGCCGGTACCAGCGAGATTCGCCGGATGCTGATCGGGCGTGAGCTTTTTGCCGAGACGGCCTGAGAAACCAAGTTAGTCAAGGAGTCAACCCACAATGTCCATATTGAAAAGCAGCATACGTCCTAATGCGGATGAATTTAGCGCCAATGCCGAGCTTATGAATTCCCTGGTAGCCGATCTCCGCGATAAAGTACTGAAGATCAAGCAGGGGGGCGGGCAAAAGGCCTGTGCCAAGCATACGGAACGGGGCAAACTGCTCCCTCGTGAACGCATCCGGCAACTGCTTGATGTCGGCTCGCCGTTTCTGGAGTTCTCGCAACTTGCGGCGTATGGCATGTACGGCGCCGATATTCCCGCGGCCGGAATAATCACCGGTATCGGTCGGGTATCAGGGGTTGAGTGCGTGATTGTCACTAACGACGCCACTGTCAAGGGGGGAACATATTTTCCGCTAACAGTGAAGAAACATCTGCGGGCCCAGGAGATAGCCGGAGAGAATCACCTCCCCTGCATCTATCTGGTCGATTCGGGGGGCGCCAACCTTCCGCAGCAGGATGAGGTGTTCCCCGACCGTGATCATTTCGGGCGGATTTTCTATAACCAGGCAAATCTGTCGGCACACGGAATTCCTCAAATTGCCGTGGTAATGGGTTCCTGTACCGCCGGCGGCGCGTATGTGCCGGCGATGTCCGACGAGAGCATTATCGTCAAAAACCAGGGGACAATTTTTTTGGCCGGACCGCCGCTGGTAAAAGCCGCCATTGGCGAAGTGGTAAGCGCCGAAGATCTTGGTGGTGCCGATGTCCACTGCCGCACTTCCGGCGTGGCGGATCACTATGCCGCTAACGATGGTCATGCTTTGGAACTGGCTCGGCGGGTTGTATCAAACCTTAACAGGGTTAAAGAACCGCAGATGGCGATTAAAGCTCCAGTAGAGCCTCTGTATGCCGCTGAAGAGCTGTACGGTATAATTCCGACCGATACGCGCAAACCATATGATGTGCGTGAAGTCATTGCCAGGATTGTCGATGGTTCCGAGTTTGACGAATTCAAACAGCTCTACGGAACTACGCTGGTATGCGGTTTTGCCCGCATATGTGGCTATCCGGTCGGTATCGTAGCCAACAACGGCATTCTCTTCTCCGAGTCGGCGCTCAAAGGAGCGCACTTTATTGAACTCTGCAGCAAACGCGGCATTCCGCTTGTTTTTCTTCAGAATATCTCCGGTTTCATGGTCGGCAGCAAATACGAAGCGGGGGGCATTGCCAAGGATGGCGCCAAAATGGTCACCGCAGTCGCCTGCGCCAAGGTGCCGAAATTCACGGTAATTATCGGAGGTAGTTTTGGCGCCGGAAATTACGGTATGTGCGGTCGGGCTTACAGTCCCCGCTTTCTCTGGATGTGGCCGAACGCCCGTATATCGGTTATGGGTGGGGAGCAGGCTGCAAGCGTATTGGCACAAGTTAAGCGTGACGGCATGGAGTTGCGTGGCGAAAGCTGGAGCGCGGACGAAGAGGACGCTTTCAAAACACCAATAAGGGAACAGTACGAAACCCAGGGGCATCCATATTTCGCCAGTGCCCGTTTGTGGGACGACGGCATTATCGATCCGGTCGATACCCGCATGACGCTTGGCCTCGGGATATCGGCTGCTCTTAATGCTCCGGCAGAAAAGACCGAATTCGGCATTTTCAGGATGTAACATCCCGATGGATTGTAAACAAATATAAAATATTGACCGATGGTGAACCTAATGCCTGAACCAACTATTCTGACTCGTATTGATGATCGTGGCGCCGCCACGCTGACCATGAACCGGCCTGAACTGCACAACGCCTTTGACGATGTCCTGATCGCTGATCTGACCGCCGTGTTGAAACGTCTTGATGCCGATCCGGCAGTGCACCTGGTGATGCTGGCTGCGGCCGGCAAAAGCTTTTCGGCCGGAGCCGATCTGAACTGGATGCGGCGCATGGCCGACTATTCCCGCGAGCAGAATCTGGCTGATGCAGAGGGACTTGCGGAACTGATGCGAACCCTCGATACCCTGTCCAAACCGACAATCGCCCTGGTTCAGGGTGCCGCGTATGGCGGCGGCGTCGGTCTGGTAGCCTGCTGTGATATCGCTGTTGCAACAAAACGGGCTTCATTCTGTCTCTCCGAGGTCAAGCTTGGGCTGATTCCAGCGGTAATATCTCCCTATGTTGTTGCCGCTATCACTCCCCGCGCGGCGCGCCGTTATTTTCTGAGCGCCGAAGTTTTTGATGCGGTTGAAGCTCATCGCCTCGGCCTCGTTCATGAATGTGTCGCAGACGAAACGGAACTTGCTACAGTTGCGGATCGAATCTGTGCTCAGCTCTTGAAGAACGGCCCGACCGCTCTCGGGGCGGCAAAAAAACTTATAGCACGGGTAAGCCGCGGGATTCTGGATGACGAGATGATAGCCGACACCGCAGCGCGGATAGCCGATATTCGTGCCGGTTCCGAAGGTCGGGAAGGGTTGTCCGCTTTTCTTGATAAGCGGGCACCGGCGTGGATCACGAGGTGAATGTCCATGGATGAGCGAAAATTGCCGTCGGCTTTTTTCCTGATGACCGGAGAAAACAGTTTTCAGCCGACCGAAGCGACAATCGGCCCGTGGTCTGCCGAACTTCAGCACGGCGGTCCCCCGTGCGCTCTGCTTGCCCGTGCCCTGCGTACCTTCCCCGGACCGGATGACTTCCAGGTGGCGCGTCTGACCATCGAATTTCTGGGCCCGGTGCCTGTAAAATCATGTGAAATCAGGGTAACCAGAATCAGGGGGGGGAAACGGATCGAGCTGCTTCGGGGTGAATACCTTGTGGAAGGGCAATGCTGTCTGGCCGCAACTGCGTGGCGCCTTCAGGCAGATAATGGGGTGACGACAGAACTGGCAGATGATTTTCACCTTCCGGATTTCCCCGCTCCCCATGAGTTGAAGCCATTTCCCGGAGTCAGTTACTTTCCATACGGTGATGCGCTGGAATGGCGGTTTACCCAGGGCGGGTTCGACTCCCTCGGTCCGGCCACGGTTTGGACCAGATCCCGCATCCCGCTGCTGGAAGGGCATGATCTTCATGGTCTGGACGCATTGGTATTGATGGTCGATTCGGCCAATGGGATCAGTGCCGAACTTGACATCCGCACATGGACATTTGTACCGGTGGATTTGACGGTAGGACTTTATCGCCAGCCCCGTGGGGAATGGACTGGCATGGCAGCCCGGACCGTCATGGGAGGCGAAGGGATTGGCCAGTCGTCCACGGTCGTTTTTGACCGCCATGGTAAAGTCGGTCAAAGTCTGCATACACTGTTTATCAGGCCTAAGTAGAATACTCTGCGAATAACCGGGAAAGGAACACCCATTTATGTTTGATACAATTCTGATCGCCAACCGCGGTGAAATAGCCTGCCGTGTCATTCGTACCGCTCAACGGCTAGGCATCCGCACCGTGGCCGTCTATTCCGATGCCGATGCGGATTCTCTCCATGTGAAGCTGGCCGACGAAGCCCATCATATAGGCCCGGCGCCTGCTCGCGAAAGCTATCTGATTGCCGACCGGATTCTGGAAGTGGCAAAACGGAGCGGCGCGTGTGCGGTTCACCCCGGCTACGGTTTTCTTTCCGAGAATGCCGCGTTTGCCGAGGCGTGCGCCCAGGCGGGAATCGTTTTCATCGGTCCTCCCTGCGCAGCGATCCGCGCCATGGGTTCAAAGAGTGCTGCTAAAGAGATCATGGGCGCTGCCGGTGTGCCACTGGTCCCAGGATATCACGGCAAAGAGCAGGGAGCTGATTTCCTGCAAGCAGAGGCTGACCGGATCGGATTTCCGTTGCTGATCAAGGCCAGTGCCGGCGGCGGCGGCAAAGGTATGCGGGTGGTGACACGCAGTTCCGAATTTACCGAGGCGCTGGCCGGTGCTCGCCGTGAAGCGATGTCCGGCTTTGGCGACGATCATGTCCTGCTGGAGCGATACCTGACCAAACCACGCCATATTGAAATCCAGGTGTTTGCCGACAGTCACGGCACTGCCCTCCATATTTTCGAGCGGGACTGCTCGATTCAGCGGCGTCATCAGAAGGTGATTGAGGAATCTCCAGCCTTCGGCATGACTCCGGTGCTCCGGCAGAAGATGGGCGAGGCTGCGGTAGCGGCTGCCAGAGCCATTGGCTATGTCGGCGCCGGCACTGTAGAGTTTCTGCTGGACGAAGACGGCTCCTTCTATTTCATGGAAATGAATACGCGGCTGCAGGTCGAACATCCGGTAACCGAAATGATCAGTGGCCTCGATCTGGTGGAGTGGCAGTTGCGTGTCGCCTCGGGAGAGGCGATGCCCTGCAGTCAGGAACAGCTGGCCATCAGTGGCCATGCCATTGAAGCTCGAATCTATGCCGAGGATCCGGCCCGTGATTTTCTTCCGTCAATCGGCAGACTGCGCCATCTGCGCACGCCGGATGAAAACGCCCATGTCCGTATAGACTCCGGGGTGCGCCAGGGGGATGAAGTCAGCATCAATTACGATCCGATGATTGCCAAGCTTATTGTCTGGGATAGTGACCGTACAGCCGCAATTCGCCGGATGAGAAAAGCGCTGGCCGAGTTTCAGGTTGTGGGAGTGACCACGAACACCGGATTTCTCGGCAATGTCGTAGCCCATCCGGCGTTTTCCGCGGGAGAGATCGATACCGGCTTTATTGATCGCCATCGCGCCGGGTTGTTTCCGGAGTCCGCTCCAGCCTCGGACCGCATCCTGGCTCTGGCGGCCCTCGACCTGATGCTGATCAGATCCGCCGAAGCGGAGTGTCGGGCGCAAACATCGCACGATCCCTATTCACCCTGGCATCAGACCTGCGGTTGGCGACTCAACTCCGACAATTATCACCATCTTCATTTCATCGATGAAGATCAGGTTGTCACGGTGACGGCCCATTACCGTCCGTCGGGCTTTCTTCTTGAACTTCCAGGGGGCTCTCTGCTTGTTTGCGGAGAACGTGATGAAGCGGGAGACCTGCTGGCGGATCTGGCCGGAATCCGGATCAAGGCAACCGTAGTCTGGAATGGCGCTGTTCTTACCGTCCTCGACCAGGGCAAAAGCCACCAGCTGACGATTCACAACCCGCATGCGGTTGGTGAACAGGATGAAGCGGCGGCGGGGCGGCTGACTGCTCCAATGCCGGGCAAAATCGTGGCTCTCATGGTTGAAAGCGGAGTCAGGGTGGAGCGGGGCACACCGCTCCTGATCATGGAAGCGATGAAGATGGAACATACCATCTGTGCGCCATGTGACGGGAACGTGGCCGAATTTCATTATCCGGCGGGAGCGGTGGTCAACGAGGGGGCCGAACTGCTAGATTTTACCGCGGAAGTTACTCCGTCACTGCCATGAGAGTGCCGAAACGGGTTAAGATGGTGGAAGTCGGTCCCCGTGATGGACTGCAGAACGAAGCGATGATTGTTCCGACTGATGTCAAGATCGAGCTGATCAACCGACTCTCGGCTACGGGCCTCAGCGTAATCGAATCCACCAGTTTTGTTTCGCCGAAATGGGTGCCGCAGATGGCCGACAATGCCCAGGTTATGCTTGGCATCACCCGTCGGCCCGGCGTCAGCTATCCGGTGTTGGTGCCGGGGATGCAGGGTTTTGAAGCGGCCGTTGTTGCCGGGGCGGAGGAAATAGCTGTTTTCGGCGCCGCATCCGAGGCGTTTTCCCAACATAATATCAACTGCTCGATCGCCGAAAGTCTTGAGAGGTTCGCTCCGGTTATTGCCGCAGCCCGTAAGCGGAAAATAAAGGTGCGCGGCTATGTTTCCTGCGTTCTGGGGTGCCCGTATCAAGGAAACGTTGCACCGGAAAAAGTTGCTCTGGTGGCCAAAAGCCTGCTGGAGATGGGGTGCTACGAAATATCGCTTGGCGATACAATCGGATTTGCCACCCCCGCCAAGGCCCAAGCGATGGTGAAGAAAGTAATGGCGGTGGTGCCGCGCTATCGTTTGGCAGTTCACTTTCACGATACCTATGGGCAGGCACTCGCCAACATCCTGGCGGTACTTGAATTGGGTATCTCAGTGGTCGACAGTTCCGTGGCCGGGCTGGGGGGATGCCCCTATGCCAAAGGCGCTGCCGGAAATGTTGCCAGCGAGGATCTGCTCTGCATGTTGAACGGCATGGGCATTGAAACCGGTGTCGATCTGACCGAGTTGGTCGCCGCCGGATTGTTTATCTCAAGCTATCTTGACCGTCCATCCGGCTCAAAGGTCGCCCGGGCGCTTGGACCTAAAATTGAGCATGAAGCGAATTGTAACGCTTGAAATTATATTGACTTGAAGGAGATTGCATAGATGACGGAATACGATTACTGGAAAATTTTTCTCCGCATGCCGAAAAAAGTTACCATTGGCGACATCACGGTACGGGACGGTTTTCAGCACGAGGAAAAGTTTATCTCCACCCAGGCAAAAATATATTATCTGGAAGAGTTGATTTTTGCCGGATGCCGGAATATCGAGGTCACCAATCTGGGCAATCCGCATCTGATGCCGCAGTTCGGTGATGCCGAGGTACTACTGGCCCATCTCCGTAGCGACGATTTCCGCAAACGGTGCAGCAAGCGCGGCATCGATTATGACGATATCTGTCTGACCGCGATCACCATCAGGGAATCGGCGGTCGATCGGGCCATTGAACTGCATAAGAAAGGCATTGGGCCCGACCGCCTTCTGATGATGGTTTCCACCGAAGAACGGCATCACTTTGCCAACTCCGGCTGTACGCTGCCCCAGTACTGGAAGGAGGCGGAGCGGAGCATAAAGAAGTGTGCCGATGCCGGCATGAAAATGTGCGGGACCGTCAGCACGATCTGGGGCAGCCCGATCGGCGGCGCCACCGATATGCATGATGCGGTGGAATTTGCCGGCCGCTGGTTGAGCATCGGCGCCCATGACGTTGAACATGCCGACCACGACGGCAGCGCCTCGGCTCCGGATGTCTATCGCTACTTTTCGATGATACTTGACGAACTCCCGAATCCCGATCTGCACATTGCCCATTTCCATGAAACCAAACGGATCGCTTCCGCGTCCGTCCTCGCGGCTCTGCAGGCGGGTATCACGCAATTTGAGGCTACTCTTGGGGGGCTTGGCGGCCAACCGGCAAATTTTGTGGACGACTGCCCTGTCAAAGGCACCGGCGACTACTATTACCGCGATCCCCGCTATGTCGGTTTGGTTACCCTTGAAGACACCCTGGTTCAGATCGACGAGATGGGGATTGAGCATGGGTGGGATATTGATCGGGTGCTTAAACTCGGCACACAACTTGAGAAAACGACTGGCAGGCGGCTCCGCTCGGAAGCGATCATGAATGGCCGAACCGCGAAAGAAGGGCATCCGGAGTACGAACGGCCGGGGCTGGCCGCACTGAAGGAAAAACTGGGGGAAGCGCTCGACCAGAAGCTCCCGGAATATTGGTAGATAACAAGCATAGAACTGAAAGTCCCCCCTCCCGTCAAGGTAGGGGAAGTTAAATCTTAAAACTTCGCAAGTATCTACAATCAATAACGCATTCGGAGGTTATTATGTCGCAACAACTCACCCACACCGTCGGGTCCCTTCTGGACGACATGGCCCGGCGCTATCCGGACAACGAAGCGCTGGTCTATCATGAACGGAATTTACGCTACAGTTACAAGCAGTTCAACGATACCTGCCGCCAAATAGCCAAAGGGCTGCTGAGCCTCGGCATCAAAAAAGGGGATAATATTGCCATCTGGGCCTACAATGTCCCTGAATGGGTGCTGCTGCAGTTTGCCTCTGCC
>CAIYDX010000340.1 GCA_903925005.1 uncultured Geobacteraceae bacterium | reverse complement strand
ATAAGGTCAATCATTTTCTGGTATGATTGGGCATCCTGCAGCAATGTGGTAATATCCTTGAAAATAATCCCTTTTTTGGGAAAATCGTGGATATCGCGAATGATAGTTTTAAGGTCGTTCATCAAAATAATAATCCTCCGTCAAATTTGTTTACAACTGGTTTTGCACGTAAAGGGTCCGCAGCTTTTCAAGGCTTTTAGCTTCAATCTGGCGGATGCGTTCCCGTGTGACGCCGAACTGCTGTCCGATAACGTCCAATGTCTGAGGTTCATTGTCGTCAAGTCCAAAGCGAAGCGTCAGGATTTTTTGCTCGTGTTCGGACAGCTTATTGAAATGCCGAGAGATCAGCTCATATATGTCGATGTTCTCAAGCTGTACTGCCGGAGCGGTCATGGAGCTGTCTTCAATGGTGTCTATAAGGGCAAAATCGTTGCCGTCTCCAATCGGAGCCTCAATCGAACAGGTGTGTCGCAAAAGTGTCATCAATCGGCGTACATGCTCTATTTTTGCCTTTAAGGCGTCAGCTATTTCCTGAATGGACGGGTCTCGATTCAACTCTTGGGAAAGTTTGCGCGTCATTCGTATCATGCGCCCGATGTCGTCGGATACATGGACAGGAAGGCGTATTGTGCGCGATTGGTTGATGAGCGCCCTTTCAATCGACTGACGTATCCACCATGTTGCATAGGTTGAAAAACGGCACTCTTTGGCCAGATTGAAGCGTTCGACAGATTTAATCAACCCCAGATTACCCTCTTCGATCAGGTCCAGAAACGGCAAGCCCCGGTTTATATAGCGCTTGGCAATTTTCACAACCAGTCGCAGGTTTGACTCGATCATTTTTTTGCGGGCTGCGGCATCTCCTCTTTCGACTTTTTGGGCAAGCTCCTTTTCGGTGACGGCATTCAGCAGCGGGGTACGCTGAATGTCACGCAGATAAATCTTGATGGCATCATCATAGCGTTCAAGCTCCACCGGCGGGATTTCCTCTTCGACAGTATCGTCGATATAGTCATCGTCAGAAAGCAGAAGCGGTTCGTCAATATCGGCCAGCGTCAAAACCGAGAGTCCGATCAGTGGCGCATCATCGGAAAAATCTTGTTGTAGAAGAGTTTCGTTACGCATAGGCAGATTCTCCAAATTTTGTAGCACTCACGCCTGCCACCCCTGCTTGCCGATCAGCGGTACAAACCGGCATTCAACGGAGGGTTCGCGCTGCAGTTCGCCATCCTCATTCTTGATGATTGTAATCAGCTGCTGCTCGGTATCGGCTCCGACCGGGATTACCAGTCGCCCACCCGGTGCGAGCTGATCAGTCAGGATGGTGGGAACTGCCGGCGCTCCGGCGGTAACTATGATCGCGTCAAAGGGTGCTTCCTCTTCCCATCCGATCGGGCTTCCTTCAGTGTCATTGATGCGCAGTTGAACATTGAACAGTTTTAGAGAGTCCAGACATTTGCGGGCACGCAGGGCTAAAGGCCGAATACGTTCCGCAGAGTAGATTCTGTCGGCCAGCGTGGCTAGGAGGGCGGTCTGGTAGCCGGAGCCGGTGCCGATTTCCAGCACCCGTTCCGTGCCGGTCAGTGCCAGTTTTTCGGTCATCAGGGCGACTATGTACGGTTGTGAAATGGTCTGTTTCTCGCCGATCGGAAGTGCCTTGTCATTGTAGGCCTGCGCGGCGAAAGCTTCCTGGACGAAAATATGTCGGGGAATTTTCAGCATTGCGTCAATGACTCGCCGGTCACTTATGCCGCGCGCCACGATCTGGTCCTGCACCATTCTTTTTCTCAAGATCTCAAAATTCAAGGACAGCCCCGCAACCGTTAAGCTATATCCCACCGAGGATAATTTCCGACTTGATAAAACGGGCGTCACTATAACAGGAGACGGTATGAATGTCCATATATGTCAAAATGCCCACCCGGAGAGAATCGGGAGCGATTTGTGGTTCGTGAGATCGAGGTGAAGTGGCGTAATGGAGACATGCAGGCGGTTGATGGCGTGGAAGTCAGTACCCGGCTCGTCATTGAGAAGCGGTTCATCACTGCCGACCCAAAAATATTTTCGTCCGCGCGGATCGGTTTTATCGACTATTTTCCCGATGAAAGAGCGTTTCCCTTGACACGTTATCAGGGGAGGCAGCATTTTGTCCAGCGGACAGTTGGGGATGTTGACATTAAGAAAAGTGTCTGTAGGCAGGCCGTTGGCAATTACCTGGCGGGCAACCCGTACCGCTATCCGTGCCGCATCGGTGAAATGCTCACTCCGTTCGAATGTTGCCAGCGAAAAGGCGATTGCCGGAATCCCCATCAGATTAGCCTCCATCGCAGCCGCAACCGTGCCGGAATAGGTAACGTCATCTCCCAGATTTGCGCCATGGTTGATGCCGGAGACCACCAGGTCAGGCGTGATCGGCAGCATATTGTGGATACCCATGTTGACGCAATCGGTCGGCGTGCCGTCCACCGCATACCACCCTTTGTGCAGCTCGAAAACGCGTAGCGGCGAGTGCAGGGTAAGAGAATGGCCGACCGCGCTCCGTTCCCGGTCGGGCGCTACGACGGTGACCGTGCCAAGTTCCGCCATTGCCTCGGCCAGGGCGCGAATTCCGGCGGCATGGATGCCGTCATCGTTGGTGACCATGATGTTCATTGAGCAGATCCTTTATTCAGGTGATTATATACTCTGCTTTATCGCAGAAATAGCATGGTAAATCAAGCTGCTCGCGCGTTCTGATTTTGTGTTTACAAAGCAGCCGTAAGTCGCTACATTCAGATTCCGAAAAATAGCGGTAACATCTCATATATAATCCAGCAGGAGGTGCAGGTATGAAGGCAGTATTAATGGCCGCTTTTGGCGGCGGGGATGTACTTAGAGTCGGTGAAGCCGAAAAACCATCGCCTGCCGAAGGGCAGGTGCTTGTTAGAGTTATGGCGACATCTATCAATCGGCCGGACCTGGTACAACGTGAAGGGAAGTATCCACCGCCGGCGGGAGATTCCGAAATCCTCGGTCTGGAAGTTGCCGGAGTTATTGAAGCGCTGGGAACCGGTGTGACCGGTTGGCAGGTAGGGGAGCGGGTAATGACGCTGGTCGGCGGCGGCGGGTATGCCGAGTTTGCCGTGGCATACGCCGCTCACTTGATGCGCATTCCCGACTGCATGAGTTTCGAGGAGGCCGCATGCGTCTGTGAATCATATATCACCGCTTTTCTGAACGTTTTCATGATTGGCGAATTCAAGGATTCCCAGACGGCCATTCTGCATGGTGGTGGTGGCGGCGTAAATACCGCGGCAATTCAGCTCTGTCGGTCATTGACCCCTTCCTGCAAGCTGATAGTGACCGCTTCTTCCGCGAAAATGGAGCGGGTAAGGGAGATCGGCGCCGATTTTCTGATAAATTTCCAAGAGACCCCCGATTTCACCGAGGTGGTTAAGGAATATACGCAGAAAAAAGGGGTTGACCTGATTCTGGATCATGTCGGCGCCAAATATCTGGCTCCGAATATGAACTCGCTCGGCTATAAGGGACGGCTGGTTATTATCGGAGTCGTCAGCGGTATCAAGGCCGAGCTTAATCTGGCATTGATGATGGTGAAGCGTCAGCAGATCATCGGCAGCGTATTGCGCTCCCGCCCGGTTGCCGAAAAAGGTGACATCGTCGCGGAGTTTACCCGCCGTGCCGTACCGAAGTTTGCCGATCGCAGCATTGTCCCGATCATTGAAAAAGTTTTCAGTATCGATCAGGTTGCCGACGCGCATCGCATGATGGAAGAGGATAAGCACTTCGGAAAAATTGTATTGAGAGTTCAGTAATGTGCATTTATATTTGAACTAAGGCACCTAATCGTAGTATTTATAGTCTAATTTATAATAACACTCATCACTATTTTGGAGGAAACAGATGTCAGATCAGAATCCGCAAGTTATGCTGGAAACGTCCATGGGCGCCATAAAAATTGAACTTTTCAAGGAGAAGGCTCCAATCACCGTCAGAAACTTTCTATCTTATGTTAAGGACGGCTTTTACGACGGGCTGATATTCCACCGCGTTATCAAGGATTTCATGGTTCAGGGCGGAGGCATGAATGAAAATATGGAGGCTAAGAAGCCGAAGTTTGCCATAAAAAACGAGGCAACCAACGGTCTGCTCAACAAGCGCGGTACGCTGGCGATGGCTCGCACCGCGGTGGTTGATTCGGCTACCTGCCAGTTTTTCGTCAACACGGTTGACAATGCTTTTCTGGATCATAAGGGGAAACATCAGGACCATTTCGGCTACTGTGTATTTGGTCAGGTTCTGGAAGGAATGGACGTGATTGACCAGATCAGGGCCGTGAAAACCGGAAATAAGAACGGACATTCGGATGTGCCGCTGGAGCCGGTTTTCATTACCTCCGCCCGGTTGATTGAACAGGAGGCATAGTCATGGATAATGACCAGGTCTGTTATACATTTGACGCAGCTCTTGAAATGGCGATCGAGATGGAAGAGGAAGGGTTCCGCAACTATCTGGCGGCTATTCGTCAGCTGACAAACAAGGGGGCCAAGGATCTGCTGCGCGAAAACGCGCTGGATGAACTGGACCACAAGCATCAGCTGGAGAAAGCACTGCTGGACGGGCGAATGGATGGGGGGGATGATCTTGACAAGCCTATTCCTACCATGCACCTTGATTATCTCCTCAAAAAAGAGGAACTTGGCCCGCAATCCGGAGTCCGTGAGGCACTTATCTATGCCATCCACCTGGAAAAAGGGGCCGTGGATTTTTACGGCAAGGTTTCCGGCGGTTGCGCGGGCGCTCCGATGGGGAAGCTCTTTGCCCAGCTCCATCAAGAAGAGACCCGTCATCTTCAAGCTCTTGAAGACCTCTACGAGCAGCACTACATGACCGAGAACTGAAGTAATATGTAAATAGTTAATATATGGTGTTAATATTAAATATAATTGAACAGAATTTAACACACTAGATTTTCTGCTGATCAAATCAGTCTGATCCTTCCTAAGAAGGGGGCGGACGTTCGAATCGTCTCGGTGACGCCAAATTTCATGAATCCGATAACTTTATTTCCAGTTATCGGATTCTTTTTTTTGCCGACAATTGTATCGCTCCCGAAATTTATGGCTTTGTATGAATTTTCGAACCACGAAAGTATTGCAATTGACATAGGGAATAATATTCTCTACACTCTATCTATATGACTCGCCTACATCATAATCGCAACTGGAAAATTGAAGTCTTTGGCCGTGAACACGGCGTTCCACATTTTCATCTGCGGTGGCCTGATGGTAGGGCATATATAAACATCGAAACACTTGAGATCATTATTGGAAACCCGCCTGCAATTATTCTTGCTGAAGCCCGCATGTAGGCAAAAAAAAACCGGGAGTGGATATTGGCCGTGTGGTTCGAGTTAAACAGGAGATAACTCATGAATCAACAAATGATCAAAACAATAATCGCTGAAGCACCGTCCTTTTTAACCATACTGTGGCGATCTGGCAAGCAGACCAGAGTTGATATTTCCGAATACCTTAACTCGCCTGGTTATGAAAAGTTGAAAGAACCGAAGTTCTTTACCTCTGCCATAGTCGAAGAATGGGGACATGGGGTCGAGTGGGCTGAAGGCGAAGTCGGGATTGACGCTGATTCCCTCTACAGGCTGGGAAAAGAGCAGGCTGGTCTAGCCTTTCCGGTAACTGATTTTAATGCCTGGATGGAGCGCAATGGACATTCTCTGACTACCGCGGCTAATGCACTTGGGATTACCCGCCGAACTGTTGTTTATTATCATGGGGGGTATAAGCCAATCCCAATTTATATTAAACTTGCCTGTCTAGGGTGGGAAACTCTCTCTTATCAGCAAGCAGCATAAGTAGATTAAGTCGAGTCGAACCGTGTTGCTGCATCCGGCAAGCCATGACTATCAATACCGCCGAATAATATCTATATCATTTTGATATTAAACGATAAATTCCAGTACTTATTTCCATAATCACTGGAACGCCAAATCTCAAAAAGGTCACTTTTCTCCGGAAAAGTGGCCTTTTCTCTTTTGTAGTCAAGGTTGGAAACCGCAATTATATCAAAGGGTTTATTGAAGTTTGGCACCAGCACATCACCTGCCCAAGTCGAGTTCGAGTAAGCGCTTACCGCTGTCGATACTGTTAGCGTTATTGCCTGCCAGCTGACCCTGCGGGCGAAGGTTTCTCTTGCCCAAAGACGGCAACTGGAGAGATCCAGTCTGCTTTGGCGCCTGTTAACGATACTACTATAACGATTAAGAGTTTATGCGGCAGCGAAGCGAAGCGGAGCCGCCGTATAAACTTGTGTTGAACTAAACCGTTTCGGCCCCGCCAGCTATATGGATTTTTATCCCGGTTTTTGACTTTGGGTGGGTGGACAATACGTCCTTT
>CAIYDX010000339.1 GCA_903925005.1 uncultured Geobacteraceae bacterium | reverse complement strand
CTCGCGGATAATATGTGTGATAAGCATGGGTTCCTCGCTCAGATAGAATGGTTGGTCGCGCTTCCATAACTACCTGATGGAGCCCATGCTTTTCAATTATTAAAGATCAAAATCATGCATTAAATACTGTGACGAACCATATTAAAAAGGTACCTCGAAGCGCCGTCGGCAAGTTTTGCTCCGAAGCCGGATAGGTTGATGCCGAACTGCTCTCCCAGGGCTATAATTTCACGGATAACCGGATAATGACCAAGTGTGCCGGCGCCGGTCGTTGTAAATGCCATAATAAGCCGCTCACCCTCCTTGTACCAGTCAGCGGCATTTTCAGCGACCATGATAATCACTCCCGCAACCGGCAGTATGAAGCAAACGGTTATGGCGAGAACCATAATTCCTGCAGTGCAGTTTGGATGTCCGGGCAATTTTTTAGCCAGTCGATCGTGATGGGGGAGGGTGGCAATGCCGATGATAAGCGCCCACGCCAGGGGTTTGGCGATTGGAGCTGCAAGCAGGGCAAGCATCCAGACGGCGGCTGCCGAGGCAAGGGCGGCCATTATGCTCAGATATGTTTTATTATCCATCATTGTCACCTTTAAAGTCGCTTGTAGGATATTCTGGCAGCAGAAGTCAATCAGAAGGATACTTTAGGAACCGAAATTATACTGCCCATATCCTGCAAGGGTCCCAATGGATTTACAACTTCCTTGTCCAGATCAATCAGCGGTTCGCCGTACCAGAATTTTTCTACTACAATTGAGTCGACAATCAGAAAGGAGGCTCTAAACTTCCATCCGGACTCTCTGGTTCTTCTCTTGAAGTTAAATGTATCAAGCCAGAAGTTCCCATTACGATTGCTGTTGGCAACTTGTGGTTCGAATACATAGCCGGTACATAAATGGCGAACCAGCAGGCATGCCTCTACTCCATTGCCGAGTCCTTCTCTTTTCAAAGTCGCGGTTGCCACGGCAATATCTACATAACTGAGAATCTTCAGATTTGAAGTTGAATAGATGTTGAATCCAAGTTTTTTTATGTCAGTAACTGTTGATTTATGCGGAACTACGAAGTTGTATGCATTTAAAACGTCGTCATATGTTTTCCAGGGTGAATTCGTAACAGTAGTAGAACGTGGCAGTAATGCTGCGCATCCGGAAACAATAAATAACGTCATGAAAACTATAAGTAATAAACTTTGCCTGTTCATACATCGCTCACATTGTGAAAAGAAGTAATAATCGCATGCACTAATATGTGCTTGTGATAGTACTTCGCAATTAGCGTGCCGGAGAGGCACAGAGAATATTAATAATGCAACAGCCTGAATACATGAAACAAAATATAGTAATGTCAGCCGTCCGAAAGCAAAACAGACAGCGGAATCCGTCACGACCAGTATGGCTGTCATATATGGCGGCTTAATCGTAGAGGCTTAATTCATTTGCTTACAGAGGGGAAGGGCGGCAAGGCAATTCAGTTATTCCTGACAAGCAGCGGCTTACGACCTGGAAGTACTGCGGATTTTATTTATATCCTCTAATTCTTCCTTTGCCCGCCATGTTTCTACTTCGATAAATATCCGTTGTACATGTGGGTAGGCTTGTTTGATCTCCTTGTCCAGTTTAGCTACGGTTACCTCAACATCTGTCGCAAGGATCGGGTCCACAAAATCGACGCTGATGTTTACGAGAATAAAGTCAGGTCCCATGTGCATGGTCAATACTTCATTGACCTGTTTTATTTCTTGGCATGAGCCGGCAATTTCCCGGATCCCCTGGACGACCTCTTTATTTGCGCTCTCACCGATCAGCAGGCTTTTAGTCTCTATTGCGAGCACGATGGCTGTTATTGCCAGTATCAGCCCGATGATGACGGAAGCTGCGGCGTCATAAACAGGGTTGCCGGTAATCTGGCTGAGAAGGATTCCGATAAATGCGACAACAAGCCCGATAATAGCGGCGGAATCCTCCAACAGCACGATAAAAACAGATGGATCTTTTGCTCTGTGAATGGCCTGAAGATAGCCCCACGCTCCTTTTCGCCTGGCGAATTCTTTCAGAGCGATGTACCAGCTGGCCCCTTCAAAAATTAATGCGAAGCCGATAACACAAAAGTTTATGTTGGAATGTTTTACCGGGAGCGGTTCAACAAGTTGATCAATCCCCTTGAACAGAGAGATGCCCGCTCCACCGGCAAAAAGCAGGAGGGCAACGACAAAACTCCAGAAGTATATTTCCTTGCCATGACCGAAGGGGAAATCTTTATCGGCAGGCAATTTTGCCCGTTGCAATCCGTACAGCAGTAAAATCTCGTTACCGGTATCGGCGACCGAGTGGATCGCTTCGGACAGCATGGCTGCACTTCCGGTCATACCGGCAGCAATAACCTTTGTAATTGCTATCAGGCCATTACCGATCAGGGCGACGTAGATGATTTTTCGGGAAGATGTTCTGTGCATAATTGGCTGTCCAGGCTCTTAAAATATTAACCGTATCATTCAAATCTTCTTAGGAAACACAATTGAAGCAATCACGCCAATAATGAGACTCAGTACAACAATCAACAAGCTTGTGTGAGCGGAAATTGCCCAACCAAAAAAGTCGGCGATCATCTTCGCTCCAATGAACACCAAAATGCAGATAACCGATTTTTCCAGATGGCATAGATACCGTTTGGTAGCTGTCAGAAGAAAGTACATGGATCTGAGTCCCAAAATGGCAAATATGTTGGATGTATAAACCAGAAACGGCTCTTGTGTAATGGCAATAACCGCTGGAACAGAGTCAAAAGCGAACATGACATCTGATACTTCAACCGCAACCAGACAAAGGAGTAATGGTGTTACATGCAGCTTCGCGTCGCGGGTAGTAAAAAAATTGTGACCGTCCCGGAACGGATATACCCTGAAAAAGTTCTTTGCAATGCGTACCGACCAATGATCGGTATAATCTTCAAATTCATCAGCGTTCTTCCCCGATTGATACATTTGCCATGCTGACCAGAGTACCAATATACCAAATGCCAAAAACACCCATTTGCCGAGTAAAAGTAAAGACGTACCGGCAGCGACAAATACGAAGCGTAGAATCAGCGCTCCCAAAATACCGAAATACAGGATACGGTGCTGAAACTGATCCTTTATACCGAAGCTGGAAAAAATGGCCATGAAGACAAAGAGATTGTCAACCGAGAGGGATTTTTCCAGCAGATAGCCGGATAGAAAAAGAGAAGCTTTCTCCATGCCATGAATTTTCCAGATGAATCCGGCAAATGCCAATGACACGGAAATCCAGATTATTGACCAGATGGCAGCATTCTTCAGGCTGACCGGCTCGTCTCCTTTGTGAACGGATAGATCGATCCAGAGCGCACAGAAGACGATTATGACGAACGGGATAACTTCCCAGGGGGCGTAGCCTTTTAAGGCGATATTGCAAATCTGGTCAAACATTTTTGCTCCATTTATCCGATCAAATGATAACTGAGGCCATAAAAGTTATGAAAAATTCATGATCAAAAACGGGCGCACCGAAATGCGCCCGTTTTATTCTTCTATTCAGATCAAGTGTAGAGCAATTTTAAATAAAATCAATATCATCCATGCATTGCTCGGAGGCGCCTGTTTTTGGAAGTGCCTTTATGTCTTTAAAGTTAATGGATATGCTTTTTCATCTTTTTTGCCGGTTTTTTATCATCAGCATTCATGGACATCATCATCTTTTTCATCTTATTGAACTGTTCGTCCGTCAAAGACGCGCGCATTTCTTTCATTGCTTTTAACATCTCAAGATGATGATCCGTTTTAATCTTTGCACATTTTTTAACAGCCGCAGTTGCTTTTTCCAGGTCAAAATCCTTTACTTCCATGATTTCCATTAGTTCAATTTCTGCAATCTTCAGGTCAGCTTTGAATCGGGCCTCTTTTTTTTGCATTTCGCGATGTGCCGGTTTCATTTTCGCGATCTGTTCATCAGTAAGCCCCATTTTTTCAGCATGTTCATTGCATTTACCCATCATATCGCCCATCATCTCCATATGCCCCATTTCCATCATCTGAGAAAATGCGGGAACCGGGATAGTGAGAGCCATCAGAGCAACTGCCGCCACAATTGAAAATATCGAATATTTTGCTTTCATGAATGTTTCTCCTTTTTGTAATTGAAAAGAATTTTACTTCCCCAAAACCTTTTCGACCTGACCGATCTTCCCCTGAACTTTGCCGGCAATCTTTTCGTCGGTGCCTTCTTCTTTCAGCGTTTTATTGTCGCTTACAATCCCTATTATTTCCTTGGCTGCGCCTTTCACTTCGTGCAACTTTCCTTCTACCTGGTCCTTAGTACTGTTTTTCATAATATCCTCCTTTAGTAAGTTAGAAGTAGTTTTCTGCGCTTTTAGTACGATAGTAATAATTTCAGCGGTCTATTTGCAGAAATTATTTCGTGATCGTACTTATTCCGTTTATCGGGGCTGGCAGAAAATGATTTCGTAAACGCACTTATCCAGTTTATCTGGGCTAGGATAGCGGCCTGAACTGATGGTAAAAAATTATTTGGCGGCAGGAGCCGCTGCCTTTTTTGCTGCGTCGGTGTCGGCTTTAGCTTTTTCCTTGGCAGCTTTTTCCTCGGTTTTTACCCTTGTTTTAGCTGCCTTTGCTTCTTCTGATACCCTTATCTTTGCCGCTTTTGCTTCTTCCTTCGCTTTTATTTTAGCTGCTTTGGCTTCAATTTTAGCTTTTGCTTTTGCCGCTTTTGCATCTTCCGAGGTTTTTGCGTTTGCTGCTTTCGCATCTTTTTTAACGTCAGCGGCTGAAGTAGCAGCGGCGTCAGGATTGGCGGCAGCAGCCGGTTTGACGGCGTCTGTTGCATAGACTACTGCGGTGAATGACATTGCTGTGAGAGTGGCGATTGTAGCGGCAATAATTTTTTTCATCTGGTTGTGCCTCCGTTGTGTTTTGTATCGTTGGTTATAGATAGCGAAAGTGCTGCTATAACCAACGAGAAGGGTTAATAGATTAGTATGGTGAAGCGTGATCAGTTCTCATACACGCCACTGTTAATGTTCTGCCCAGATGGTTAATGGCAACTATCGTGCCGGAGGAGAACGTCGGATAGTGTGGCTGCAACAGTTTGTTTAAACAGGGTAATATTAGAAGTTAACTACGTATAGAAGGGAAAACCGTCATCTTGATCCGTCATTTCTAACGCAACTGCCATATTTGACGGACAGGAGAGACCGCTCAGCTGTTAAGAATGACGGGGCCGGCAGTAGCGGGGACGTTTGATAAATCACGATAGTACTGATATGAGTTTTTGCCGGAGTTTTTTGCATTGTACATGGCGCTATCAGCCCTGCTCATCAGTTCTTCACTGGACGAGCCATCATCCGGAAATATGCAGACTCCGATACTCGTGCCGGAGTTTACCGGAGCGTCATCAATCATAAATGGTGTATCGAATACTCCAAGTATTTTTTTCAGCACGATGTTCACATCATCCGCATGCGTGAGATCCGGCATCAGTACCGTGAATTCATCTCCACCAAGGCGGGCCACGGTGTCGGATGCGCGGATGCAGGCTTTCAGCCTCTTGGCTACTTCCTGTAACAGGCGATCTCCGCAACTGTGTCCAAAAGTGTCATTGACCTGTTTGAAACCGTTAAGATCCAGGAACAGCAGAGCCAGCTTCTTTCCGTTGCGCCGCGCCTGGGCCAATCCATGTGAAAGGAAATCCATAAAAAGCAGTCTATTCGGCAAATCGGTCAAGGTGTCATAGTGCGCCTGGTGTTTGATGATATCTTCCATCTTTCTGTGCTCGGTTACATCGCGGGCAATGACGGAATTGCCGATGGTTTTCCCTTCCACATCCAGTAACTGCGAAGATGTAATAGATACTAAAATCCGGCTGCCATCTTTTCTGATGCGGCTCGTTTCAAAGTTTTCGACCTGCTCACCGCTAAGAATCGTCTTCAAAATCTGAGATCTTTCATTGTGAAGTTCAGCCGGAATTATCGTGAAGATCTGACTTCCGATGATTTCCTTGGCGGAATATCCGAAAATATTTTCCGCACCCTTGTTCCAGCTTGTAATGACATCGTCCAGTGATACAGTGAAAATCGCATCACTTGAAAACTCTACTACCATTGCCAGTCTGTCTCGCTCTTTTTCCAACTGCTTGCGTCTGGTAATGTCCTCCATGGCCAGGAGGATAATATGTGAACCGATTTTTTCCCGGTAAATCTGCCGGGCATTGAGCAGAATGATTTTTCGGCCTATACCTGGAAAATCGTGCTCTACTTCATAGCTGTTGAAAACGATCTGGTGGAGGATGATCTCCTCAAAGAGTATCCGCAGCCTCGGAATATCCCACTGCCGGCTACCTAGATCGTAAATATAATTACCGATTGTTTCCTCGACAGTTACCTTGAAGGTGTCGTAGAAACTGTGGTTGGCTGTGAGTATTTTTAGTTCGGAATTCAATACTACAAGCGGCTCGCGCACGGTTTCCACAATGTCCTCGGCGTATTCACGGGCATCCTGGATTTCTTCTTTCAGCAGCTCCTCGCTCTGCAGCTCCTCGCTCTTTTTACGTAACGTAGCGATACTTTGCGTCAACCGTTTTTTGAGATCTTTGTTCAATTCCTCCAGATCGTCCTGCGCCGCGCTCAGATCGAGGTGCGCCTTGACACGGCTGCGTACGACGGAGCCGATAACCGGCTTCGTAATGTAGTCCACCCCACCTGCCTCGAACCCACTCGTTTCATCATCCGTACGTAGCAGCGAAGTCACAAAGATAACCGGAATTTTTGCCGTTGCCTTACCCGCTTTGAGAGCCTTGCAAACTTCAAAACCATTCATATCCGGCATCATGATATCAAGCAGAATAAGATCCGGCGCTGTTTCTTTGGCTATTTCCAGAGCTTCACTTCCGCGTGTTGCGGTTTTAACGGCGTACTCAGGAGAGAGGATTGCTTCGAGCAGTGAAGCATTCTCCGGAGTATCGTCAACGATCAGAATTGTTTTTATTCTTATTTGTTCTTCAGTCATATGGTTCTCTTTTGGACAAATTCTTCAGACAAACTCATGATTCCTGTTTTCCGACAAAAGTCCACACACCTCCAGTCGATGCCTGGTTAGTTCCGAAGCTGCGGCGAATGAGGGCAATACCGGCCATGTCAAGTATATCCCCTTTTTGGAGCAGCAGCACTCCGGCTTCATTGGGCAGGTCGCGCGAGAGTTGCATGCCGGAAATTAATTCGTTAACTGAAATTTCAACCTCTCCGCTCGTGGCGGACTTAGTCTTCTCATAATACAGTATGCGGGTAATCGCCGAAAAATTTGTAATTAGTCTGGGGTCAAACTGAGTGCCGGCGCGAAGGCGAACGTTCATAAGTGCGTATTCGTCACGTTCGCTGGATACCGAGCTTGCGGCATGTTCGATGAAAGCCGCTATGGCCAGCAAACGAGCGCCGAGAGGGATGTCATCCCCTTTCAAGCCGTCCGGGAAACCGTTTCCATCGTACGCTTCATGATGACCGCGCACCATCAGTCCCACATCCTGCAGCTTTTCAAGAGACTCAAAAAGTTCTTCTCCTCGGGCCGGATGAGCGTGAAACTCTTTCAGTTCGTTAGTCGTCATCTCATACTCTTGTTTCTCTGACATACCTCTTCTGGTTCCGAGTGTCCCAACATTGTGCAGAAGCCCGGCCAGCCTGATTTTTGCAACATCCTCGGCAGATAGTTTCATCTTGCGCGCGGCATCTCCCGCCAATTCGCTGACCGCCCGTGACGAGACACCGAAGTGGTCTTCCATCAGTTCAAAGACTCCTGACAACAGCTCTCCGCTCAGTACATACCCATACAGACCGGCAGCTCTTTCGTCAGCAGACATAAGCGCCTCTGTTTTTAAGCGTATGTTCTTGATGCTCTGCAAAAGCCGTTTTTTTAGATTACCGTTCCACTCCTCCAACTCATCTTGAGCCTTCTTAAGTGCCAGGTGAGCTTTGACGCGGGTGCGTACGATAGCGCCGATAAGCGGTTTAGTGATGTAATCCACACCGCCCGCCTCAAATCCGCGCGTTTCATCGCCAGGATCGATCAGTGCAGTTACAAAAATGACAGGAATCTTTTTCGTGGCTTCATCCGCCTTAAGAGCCCTGCAGACATCATAACCATCTATTCCCGGCATCATGATATCAAGCATAATCAGATCCGGACCTGTTTCTCGGGCGATTTGCAATGCTTCACTTCCCTGAGAAGCTGTCCTGACCGTGTACTCCGGATATAGAATTGCATCAAGCAGGTCAATATTTGCAGGTATATCGTCTACGATCAAAATTGTTGACTTTTTCACATCTTCTTCCATTATTTGTCTCCTTCAGTCCAATCGGAGCTACAGAGTAATCATTCAACTTTTTCCTCCGCCAACATTTCCGGGCCAACGGCATCTTCGACAATAATTTCCAGTTCGGCCAGGATTATTTCCTTCACCTCCAGAAAAAGTGCTTCTGGTGACGAAATAAGGGTTGTATTCGGATCCGGTGCAAGTGATTTGCCGACCTTCTTGCAAGCCAGATCAGCAAGTCTGACAATTATCAGCAGAATATCGTTGCCGTCAAAGTCGATTTTGTGATGGTTTAAAGCGATCAAACAATAGGTGGTGGGGAGGCTCCAGGACTGCAACAGACGGAATCCGACATCCTCATGCATTCCATCCAGGATCTCGTTGATCAGCGCTTTCGATAAGGCAGCCCTGGTTTCATGATTGCGGTGGATATCGCCAAGAATCTTGAGAAGGGCAAGCTTGCCTATGTCATGGAGGAGCCCACCCATGAAAGCTTCCGGCGCAAGATCGGGATAACCGGATTTTTTAGCCAGCCATTTTGCTCCCGCAGCACAGGAAATTGTGTGTGACCAGAGTAATTGCATGTAGTGGTTGATGATCTCGTTGTCCGATTTGTAGTACTCCAGCTGGGAAGTCATCATGGTAATGTTTGCGACCTCTTGAGCGCCCAGACGAATAATGGCCTCTTTGATAGTGGCCACCTCGGAGAGGCCGGAATAGTAGGATGAATTTGCCATCTTGAGCACCTGGCCGGCCAATGATTGGTCTTCGCTTATCAAGTCACTGATGTCATTGATATGAAAATCACGTCGCGCCAGCATCTGCTGAAGTTTTACCGCCACTGAATCGAAGACCGGCAGATCCTGGACGTTTTTTTCAAGATGAGTATTTATAAGTTCTATAAGCGGTTTGTTCGTGTTCATTGCAGTACTCCCAAAATTCTTCTCAATTCGAGGAGCGAGCGTGGTTTTCCCATACGGGGGAGGTCGGAGATGATTTCTTTGATTGAGATCAATCCGTGCGCCCCTTTGACAATCCCATCTTCCAACAGAGTCACCATACCGGATGTTTCGATGCTGATTCTTCGGATTTCATAAGAACTTTTTTTCCCCAGAATGGCGTTTTTGACCAGTTCGTTCATAACTAGCAATTCAAAAATGCCGACCCGGCCTCGGTAACCGCTGAAACGACAGGACGTGCATCCCCGCCCAAGCTTAAAATCCCCTCCAACCATATCATTTGCCGACATGCCCAAACGCGAAAGATCGTGAGCGGTCGGAATGTAACTTTCCGCGCAGTCAGGACAGACCCGGCGCAGCAGACGCTGGGCAACTACGCAGACAACTGTTGATGAGATCAAGAACGCATCGATATCCATATTCATCAAGCGGATCAGACCGCCGATACAGTCCTCGGTGTGAAATGTAGTCAAGACCTTGTGGCCGGTCAGAGCAGCCTGGATGGCTGTTTCGGCGGAAAAGGTATCGCGGATTTCGCCCAGGACGATGACGTCCGGATCCTGGCGCACGATATGACGCAGAGTCTCTTCGTAGGTCACGCCGATCTTGGTGTTGATGGAACATTGGGAGATGCCTTCAATAACATATTCTACAGGGTCCTCAGCGGTTATTATGCTGGTGTTGACATCGTTAAGATAGTTGACGCAACTATAGAGCGTAGAAGTCTTACCAGCGCCGGTCGGACCAGTGATTATCATGACGCCGCTTGGAATATCCAGGGCTTCATAGATGAAATGTCCGAGCATTTTCGGTGCCATGCCGATTTCCTTAATATCAAGCAAGGTTCCCTTGTTGTTGAGCAGTCGAAGGACAATCTTCTCTCCGTAAATGGTGATAAAGATTGAGACGCGTATATCCAGCTCTATGCCATGTTTGCGGCTGGTAAAGAGGATTCGCCCATCCTGATGCCGGCGTTTTTCTGAAATATCCGCCTGGGCCATAATCTTGATGCGGCTGGTGAGCTGTGGAGCCAGATCATTGGGGTAGTCTTTGTGGTGCTGCATTATGCCGTCAATGCGGAAGCGTACACGAAAACGGTCCTTCATCGGCTCAATGTGAATATCGCTAGCCTCCTCATCCATCGCGTCTTCGAATAGGGTATTAATCATGCCGATGATGCTGGTTTCATCGGAAATGGCCGAGAGGTCAAATGAACGTTCCAGCCCGAGAAGCACATCTTTGATCGATTCCTTGGTCGAGATGCCTATCTTGACGTTCTGTCCCAGATACTTCTGCGATACTTCAATTGCCTTGTTGTCGAGAGGATCGGAAATGGCCACAATGACGGCGTTTTCATCACGTCTTACCGGCACCACGTTGAATTGCAGACAGACTTGAAGCGGCATGGCGTTCAGCAGCGTCTTGTCGATAGTGACAAAATCCAGTTCAATAATGGGATAACCAATTTGGTAGCAAAGAGTTTCAATAAGCTCGCGTTCATCAATAAAGCCCTTTTCGACAAGTATTTCGCCCAGGCGTATTTTACCCCGAGATTCCTTCTGAATGCCGAGGGCCTGCTGGAGGTCGGCGTCTGTCAGATAGCCCAGTTCCAATAAAAAATCGCCGAGGCGGGCACTTACCTCATGTTTGCGAAGGGTCTCCTGTACCTGCTCTTGAGTAACGTATCCAAGATCCAAAAGGGTATCCAACATTGTCTTTGAGGTGGTCATTTTGGAAAGTATTCTGAGTGCGTAGGTAATCTGCTTCAAGCTGACAAGACCTTCTTTCTGGAGAAGGGTCGCTATGATGCTGGTGTTTACTTTAGGCAGATCTTGTGCCGTACCGATCAAATTGGCCTGACTCATAATAACCTTTCAAATATATTTACATTCGTTTATTGCGTGTCATTGTGCTGCCGTGCTGCGAGTGTCACAACCGTACTCAGCGTTATAAAACCGATAAGAGTTTCTGCCGGATGCTTTTGCTTCATACATGGCGATATCCGCTTTTTTCATCAGCTCTTCACTGGACTCGCCATCAATCGGAAACAGACTGACACCTATACTGGTGGCCGAATTTACCGTAATGCCCTCAAGGATAAACGGTGATTCGAATATTTTCAGAATATTATTAAGCACGATGTCCACATCATCCGTATGGGCGAGATCCGGCATCAGTACCGTAAATTCATCACCACCTAAGCGGGCTACGGTGTCACACTCGCGGATGCCGGTTTTAAGTTTCCGGGCAACATCTTGCAGCAGGTGGTCCCCACAGCTATGCCCCAATGTGTCGTTGACCTGCTTGAAGCCGTTGAGGTCCAGAAACATCAGGGCCAGTTTGGTCCTGATGTGCTGCGCCCGGGCTAGTTCCAAGGCGAGTAATTCCATGAAAAATAAGCGATTTGGCAAATCGGTAAGGGTGTCATAATGTGCCAAATGTTTGATTTTATCTTCCAGCATCCTATGTTCAGTTACGTCGCGGGCGATGACTGAATTGCCGGTAATTCTTCCATCTGTACTCAGTAACGGCGATGTTGTTATCGATACATAGATCTGCCTGCCATCTTTTCTTATGCGGGAAATTTCAAAATACTGGAGCTCTTCGCCGCTTAAAATCTTCTGCCAGATATGGGATTTTTCATGATGCCGTTCAGCCGGAATCAAGTTAAAGATCGGACTGCCAATGATTTCTCTGGCGGAAAGTCCAAAAATATTTTCCGCCCCCTCGTTCCAGCTTGTGATGGCATCGTCCTGTGATACGCTGAAAATTGCATCATTAGATGACTCCACTATCATTGAAAGCCGGTCTCGCTCTTCTTCAAGCTGCTTGCGTTCAGTAATGTCTTCCATGGCCAGGAGGATTATATGTGAACCGATTTTTACTCGAAAAATCTGTCTGGCGTTGAGAAGTATAATCTTTCGGCCAATATCCTGAAAATCATGCTCGACTTCATAGCCATTGAATTCGATATGCCGGTGAAGGATCTCCTCAAAGAGAATCCGTAATTTAGGTATGTCCCATTGACGGTTACCAAGGTCATAGATGAAATTCCCTATTGTTTCCTCGGACGTTACTTTGAAGGTTTCGTAGAAACTGTGGTTAGCGGTAAGAATTTTCAAGTCGGAATTAAGCACCACAAGCGGCTCACGCACGGTTTCTACGATGTCTTCTGCATATGCCCTGGCATCCTGGATTTCCATATTCAACAGCTCCAGGCTTTGTAGCGCCTCGGTCTTTTCGCGAAGTGTCATGGTGCTCTTCAACAGTTGCTTACTTAGGATACGGTTCAATTCATCTAACTTATTATTAGCCTCACTTAGAGCCAGATGAGCTTTGACCCGATTGCGTACGATAGTGCCGATGACCGGCTTTGTGATGTAGTCTACGCAGCCGGCCTCGAATCCGCGCGTCTCATCTCCGGGATTGAGCAACGCAGTTACAAAGATGACAGGAATTCTTTTTGTATTTTCATCCTCTTTAAGAGCCCTGCAGACATCATAGCCATCTATTCCCGGCATCATGATATCGAGCATGATCAAATCAGGAGATGTTTTACGGGCGATTTCGAGGGCTTCACTGCCACTGGATGCACACTTGACGACATACTCAGGAGAGAGAATTGCTTCAAGTAGTGAGACATTAGCAGGAATGTCGTCGACGATCAGAATTGTGCTGGTTTTATTGCGCTCTTTTCCCATCTGTTCTCCTTCGGATTGCTCCAAATTACAGGAGTTAATCGGCCGTCTCCTCAAAAACTTCGGCAAAACGTTTATGAGTCTGCTTGAACGCATCCAGCACCTGTGGGTCAAAGTGCTGCGGGAGTGTGCGACCATCACCTTCGATGATGATGCGGCTGGCGGTTTCGCGATCAAAAGCGGGTTTGTAACAGCGAGCGTTGCGCAGGGCATCATATTGGTCGGCCAGGATGAGGATGCGCGCCTCGATAGGGATCTGTTCTCCGGATAGACCGTGAGGATAGCCGCTGCCATCGTAACGTTCGTGATGGCTGATCGCGATCTTGTCGGCCATGCTCATCCGCTGATGTCCACCGATGATTTTTGAGCCGTGCAGCGTGTGAGTCTTCATCTCGCGCCATTCATCTTCGGTCAGCTTGTCGGGCTTTTTGAGGATGCTCGGAGAGATATGGATCTTTCCGACATCGTGCAGTGACGCTTGAATGCGGATCCTCTGCACAAATTTTTCCGGAAATACGAGCTGCTTTGCAAGAAGAGCACAGTAATTGCCGACCCTCAGGACATGATCTCCGGTATCATCGTCATTTGCCTCTGAAGCCCTGGCCAGGGCGAAAACCGTGTATTCGAACGCGGATTCCGTGTCCTTGACCTGTTCTGCCAGGGATCTTAGAAAGAGACTCTGCATGACGACGCTGTTTAACAGTGTCGCGTCGTGAGTGGTAACATCGCGGCCGTAATTAATGGCAATCAGGCAGAAGCTTTCGTTGGCGTACCGGACCAGACTGGAAACCGGGATGGAGTGCCTCCTCAACTCTCCGGCCAGCTCCGATACAGCCAGCTCCGGGTCAGCTTCATTATGAAATTCCATAACCGGACTATCAATTTTGGAAAAAGTGCAGTCATGGTCAATATTCAATTTTATGCTGCTTCTTTTAAGACCATTTCTTGTGGAATCAAAACGCAGCCATTGACAACCGCCCGTCTGATCAATCATGCCGATAATTACGATTTCCGGGCTATTCGATAAATCGAATCTGCCTCTTATAATCTGCTGCACAATGCTGTCGATCGTTTCCAGAAAATTGAAAGTGACCGGATCAAAATTGCTGATGACCTGTTCACCGAAGGCGCTCAGTTTGGCCAGATTCTGGTATGCTGACTTGAGGCGATCATTCAGCGTCTTGACATGCAGCAGCATTTTTATCCGGGCAAGTACTTCAGCTGCCTCAAACGGCTTGGTGATGAAATCCTCGGCTCCCGCCTCAATTCCCTTGATACGATTTTCCGAGTCAGTTAATGCGGTGATCAAGATGACCGGAATCGTGTCGTGATTCTCATTGGCCTTGATCCGCCTGCAGACCTCGAAGCCATCCATTCCGGGCATCATCACATCCAAAAGACAGATATCGATCGGCCTGGTACGGATCTTTTGCAAAGCTATCGGGCCATTCTCCGCCGTCACTACGTCAAATCCTCTGGGGGTAAGCATGGCCTCCAACAGACTGAGATTGAGAGGTTCGTCATCAACGCAGAGGATTCGCGTCATCGGGGTACTCATGACGGTTCCTTTCCAGCCAGCCACTGTATTATCAAAGTGGGCAGCTCACGGGTATTGATCGGTTTGGAGAGATAGCCGTCGAATCCGGCTGCCAGAAACTTCTCCTGGTCACCCTGCATTGCAAATGAGGTTAGAGCGATAATTTTCAGCCCAATTGTCGCCGAGTCCCCCTTCAGGATGCCGCTGGCGGTCATGCCGTCCATGCCCGGCATCTGGATATCCATCAGAATCAGATCCGGCATCAGTTCTCTTGCCATAGTCACCCCTTCCTGCCCGTCCGTTGCCAACGACACTTGATAGCCGTGAAAGGTCAAGATGTCCCAGAGAAGGGTGCTGTTGTTAGTGTTATCTTCAATGATCAGTATTTTGTGTGGCATGATGACTATCTCCTCTGGTTTTTGAGCCGATGGCGCTTTCAACAAGATTGATCAAACTTTGCGTTGACAGTCCGCTTTTTTCGGCGATCTGCCATACCTTTCCGGCGAGTCGTGCCCGGTCGACAGCCGAGAGATCCATAGAAGTCAGTACCAGGATCGGCACATTTATGGCAGCAGCCTCGTGCTGAAGGTGGTCGGCGACATCGAAGCCGTTCATGCCTGGCATCACCAAATCAAGAATTATCAAATCGGGCTTGTCCCTTCGCACCATCTCGATGCCCTCCATCCCATTACTTGCTCTTAAAACTTGATACCCCTTGTTCCGCAGGGCACTTTTCAAGGTGGCAAGCGTAAGTGGATCGTTCTCGATCAACAGAATGCTGTTGCCGTTGCCCTGGACAATATCGGGCCGGACGGCAGAGGATTTGCCGGTAGCGGTTTGTGCCAGTGGAATAGTTATGCAGAATCTGCTCCCTTCGCCAAATTCGCTTTCCACCCAGACTCTGCCGCCATGCAGTTCCACCAGCTGCCTGGTCAACGCCAGGCCGAGGCCTGTTCCTTCAAAGCCCTTCGTATATACAGATTCCAGCTGGGTGAACGCCTGAAAAAGTCTCGGGATATCTTCCCCTTTTATCCCGATGCCGGTGTCCTTCACGGTGATCTCGATGAAATTTCCCTCTTTAACCGCGCTCACATCCACAGCTCCGCCGGTAGGGGTGAATTTGACCGCGTTTGAAACCAGATTGAACATGATCTGTTTCAGCTTCCGCTGGTCTGCCGTAATAAGCACATCGGCTTCCGGGGCGATATTTACATGGAGGCTTATTGCGCCTTTCAGAGCCCTCTCCTTGAGCATCATCAGGCTGGCATCCAGGGACTCCCGAAGCGAGAATGTACTAAGTTCAAGCTCCATCTTGCCCGATTCAACCTTTGAAAGGTCAAGTATATCATTAATCCTAAAAACGGCAGTTGAATCATCAATAATGGTGTAAGCTACTGGCAGTAGTGCATATTATCTGTCAGGAGGAGTCACCAAATGGGTGAACAGGATATTCAGGCTGTTGGGCTCCCATCTCGGGTCGCCGTTGATACATTTGCCGGTCGTATCCATGTTGAATGGGATCCTGACGCGGCAGTTACGCCAATGGGACAACTTCCCTTCTTCATCGAATTTCTGAAGGTCAGCGGTCTTTATGATGCTTTTGTTGCCGAATGTCCGCTTAGCTATTCAAGCCCGAACGCCCCGAAGGTTCGAGATGTACTTGGTACACTTTTGTTGTCAATTCTCTCAGGGCACAAGCGTTACGCTCATATCACCACCATCCGTAGCGACCGGGTAAATCCGGAGCTTTTGGGAATGAAAGAAATTGCGAGTGAGGACTCCATTCGCCGGGCTCTGGCCTCCTTGGACGAGGTCGAAGCGATTGCCTGGGCCGACAAGCACCTGGCCAACAGCACCCGCCCTGTTCTTTCACTTGCACCGTGGATCCTGGACACCGACAACACGGTTAAATGCCTTTACGGAAAGCAGGAAGGTGCTGTCAAAAGCTACAACCCCAAGAAACCGGGGCGTCCATCCCATTCCTACCACAGCTATTTCATGGGTAATACCCGAATGGCCCTTGGTGTAGAGGTTGAAGCCGGAGACAAGCATACCGGCAAGCATGTCGCAGTCGGCCTGTGGAAGCTGCTTGACAGTATGCCGAGAGAACTCTGGCCGGATTTTATCCGTGGCGACTGTGCCTTTGGCTCTGAACCGATTATGCACGAAGCAGAAGAACGCGACCTCCATTACCTTACCAAATTGCGATTGACTGCGAATGTTAAAAAGCTTATCAGCCGCCTGATTACAAAAGGCGAATGGCTTGATGCCGGTCAGGGTTTCAGAGGTTGTGAAAGCACTCTCAGCCTCACGGGTTGGAGCCGCAGTCGCAGGGTTGTTGTTCTCAAACGACCGATCCGGGGAGAGATCCTCATAAGCGACAAGCAGCTGGAACTGGCCTTCGTCGAAATCGAAGACGGTATCAGAAAGTACGAATACCAGGTTCTGGTTACCTCGCTTGACTATGAACTCCTTACTATAGCCCAGCACTACCGGGACCGGGGCGACTGTGAGAACTGTTTCGACGAACTGAAAAATCAGTGGGGCTGGGGTGGTTACACCACACAGGATTTACAACGCTGCCGTATTATCAGCCGACTGGTGGCGTTGGTTTACAACTGGTGGTCACTCTTCGTACGCTTGGCAAATCCCGACAAACATCACGAAGCCATTACCAGCAGACCGCTTATGCTTCACTCGGTTGGCAGACAGACAACTCATGCCGGACAGACGATTGTTACCATCACAAGTACCCATGCAAAAGCATCCGTAGTACAGACTGCGATGCGGGAACTGGCTAGCTTTTTCAAAGAACTTGCTCGTATTGCGGAGCAGTTGCCTTTGGCGGAGCGAATCAAACTGATTGCGCTGCGAGCATTCAGGAAGTTACTTTCTTTGTCACCACCACTACCGACCCTGAAACTACTTCCAGCGACGGGGTGAAATCAAGCAACTGCCGTTTTTAGGTT
>CAIYDX010000338.1 GCA_903925005.1 uncultured Geobacteraceae bacterium | reverse complement strand
TGAGATGCAGGCCGACACCGCTGTTACCCCTGACTTACTGAACGGCTTCACCTTCTCGAAGCTCAAGAACAATGCAAATATTCTTATTTTCCCCGACCTGAACTCGGGAAATATCTGTTACAAGCTGCTGCATCACCTGGGCGGTGCCGAAGCTATCGGACCGATTCTGATGGGGATGAACAAGCCTGTTCACGTACTGCAGCGTGGCGACAGCGTTGATGATATCGTCAATATGGCGGCAATTGCTGTTGTGGATGCCCAGACAGTATAAGATTTGAGGAGCGTTTATGAAAACGTTTATAGCGGTGGCAATTCTTATGACACTTTCGGTTTTCTCAATTGCTGAAGCACGTGTAAAGGTAACGGGACATGGCGAAAAATTGAACTTTAGTCGTGAGGGAATTCCTGAAAAATACAAATCGGCCTTTAATCTCATGCAGGAAAAATGCATCAAATGTCATACGATGGAGCGGACGGTGATTGCTGTGCAAACCGGGCGTGCTCCGATAACCGGTCAGCCGTTCAATAAACAGGCTGTCAAGGCGTACGCGATAACAATGCTGCGTAAGCAGAACTCTGATTTCAATAAGAAAGAAATGCTGGATATTGTAGTTCTTCTTAATTATCTTCTTGACGAGAACGCTAAATAGTTGCGATTGCAAACAATGATTCGCTTATACAAAGAAAGGCCATGCTTGTCAGCATGGCCTTTGTGTTTGGTGTAGGTGATGGAGGCGCGTGTCGGATTCGAACCGACGTTAACGGTTTTGCAGACCGGCTCCTAGCCTCTTGGATAACGCGCCGTAGATCAGTGAAGTAATATTTATAGCTAAAAATATGACTGACTGTCAACAGCTATTTTTTATTTGAACTTGATCGCAATTGCAGAAGCACGATATTCAGTTGATGGGATGAGCCCGCTGGAAGTTGTGTGCCCGGTAACTTCCGGAAGTATGATTGCATCCGCGCCCATCTTTTCGGCCTCTTGTCTCACGGCTGCAAGTCCCCATGCCTTGATGTCGGGTGTCAACGAATAATCGGGCCCGAATGTTTCACGCGTCACTTGAATTCTGCCAAGTTTTACATAGGGGCGGATAAGCTCGTCTTGTGAAAGTATCGGGAGGCTGTCGTTGCGAGAGGGTAGTCTTATAATGCTGCAGCAGTTCAGCAAAGTAGATAATATCAGCAATATTGTAAATAAAATAACCGGTTTAACGACTGTTCTCATGTTGGATATACCCTCTTTTCGGCAAATTCCCTCTGGACAGGTAGGGCGTTGCATGATACTATTCCACACTTTTTTAGGCAATTAAAAAAATGGTTAAATAATATTTCCCAAAGGAGCTGGAGCGATGTCGGGTCATAATAAGTGGAGTACCATTAAACACAAAAAAGGCGCTGCCGACGCAAAGCGTGGTAAAGTCTTTACCAAGATCATCAAGGAAATCTCCGTTGCCGCAAAGTTGGGCGGCGGCGATCCTGCCGCAAATCCTCGCTTAAGGACCGCGGTAGATAAGGCAAAAGCCGAGAATATGCCGAAAGACAATATCGAACGGGCAATCAAGAAGGGCGCTGGCGGCATGGAGGGGGTAACCTACGAGGAGATAGTTTATGAAGGCTATGGTCCCGGCGGTGCCGCCGTGCTGGTCGAAGTTCTGACAGATAACCGTAATCGCTCGGTTTCCGATATCCGCAGTATTTTTTCCAAGAGTAACGGCAACATGGGTGAGGCAGGTTGTGTCTCCTGGATATTCAGTAAAAAAGGGCTTATCGGCTACGACAAATCTATCGATTTCGATCAGCTCTTTGAGGCGGCCCTCGAAGCGGGAGCCGAGGATGTTTCCGAACAGGATGATTGTATTGAAGTTACATCCGAACCGGCATCATTTATTGAGGTGCGTGAGGCGCTGGCCGCCAAAGGTTTCAAGCATGTAAATGCCGAGATTACCATGGTTCCTCAGACACAAGTCAAACTTGAAGGGAAACAGGCCGAAAGCATGCTCAAGCTGATGGATAAGCTGGAAGATAATGATGACGTCCAAAACGTGTATGCCAATTTCGATATTTCGGAAGATGAAATGGAAAAACTGATGTAGCAATCAACGGGGCCCTTCGGGGCCCTTTTTTGTTTGTAACTGAGAAAGGACAACCATGGAAATGCCATTTAAACCTCGACCGGTATATGTCGCTGCATCCTGGATGGCCCCTGTAGGACGGTATAACGGAAAGGAAAAACAAAAATTATCGTTTCTGGAACTATCGGAATTAAGCGGCGAAGTATTTAAAGAGTGCCCGGTACGGCGCCGTGACATTGAAGCGGTGATTGTCGGTAGCCAGAACCCGGCGGCGTTCTCTGGAGTCGATAATACAGCCGCGAAAATTGCCGGTATATTGGGGATATCCGGAGCTCGTTCGGTTCTGGTTGATACCGCGTCTTCGTCCGGCGCTTCGGCATTTGAAAGCGCCTATCTGGAAATTGCGTCAGGAAGATACGACTCGGTCCTGGCCCTTGGCGTTCAGAAAATGAGTGATGCTTCGACAGTCGAATCAACTCGCATAATTGCCGGAGTAATCGATCGTGATGAAGCCGAATTCGGACTTACCATGCCGGCATGCGGCGCTCTGGTCGCCCGCGCTTTAAAAGAGCGTATTGGACTCTCCGATGAAGAGTGGACAGCCTATTCGGCTCTGTTGACACAACGAAGCCAGCGTTTTGCGGCTCTAAATCCAAACGCTCACCTGAACGTTCAGATAGAGCTGCATGATTATTATCAGCAAATTGCCGACGGCAGAAATTATCAATACTGGTATCCGTTGCGCTATCATGACTTTTGCCCCATGTCTGATGGCGTTGCCGCGATAGTCCTTACCTCGTGCCCTCAGGATGTACGGGTCAGCGGCGTCGGGAGCGCTACAGATATTCCTACTATTGCCGATCGCAATTATTTCCACTCTTTTCCGGCAACCGTCATTGCTGCGGGATATGCATACGGAATGGCAGGAATCAAGGATATCCGGTCATTTGCCGGCAAACTGCATGTCAACATGCATGACCCTTTTAACGGATTTGGGCCGATAAATATGGTGGATCTCGGCATTGTCGGCAGAAATCGCTTAATGGATGCTCTGTTGGACGACTCACTGACGGGTGAAAACGGCGCCTTTCCAACGAACCTTACCGGTGGTCTAAAGGGGAGGGGGCATCCGCTTGGAGCGACCGGTATGATCCAGATCGTTGAAAATCACCGGTTGATCAGAGAACAGGGCTTTTCAGCAGGCCTGTCGCATTCCATTGGCGGCCCGATTAATAATAATGTTGTAACGCTGCTGGAACGTACGGAACAGTATGAGACACGCTCCCATGAACCATTTAAACCGTGGGGATTGCCGGCCCTTGGAAAAATGAAGCCGAAAGGGGTCAATCTCGAATCTCTGCTGGCTTCAAATCATGCCGCGACAGGTTCTTTTGTGACCGCTACGGTTCGCTGTAACCATAAAACCGGCCATCCGGAGGTCGTCATACTTATCGTTGCCTGTCGCTTCGAAGGATCGTTTTATAAGTTCCTGTTCGGTATTTCAGGAGAGTATTACTCTCAGATATCCTCGTGCGCTGCAGGCGACCCTGTTTCCATCGAGACCGTAAACGGTTCCCTGCTGGTCAACAGTATGCCTGTTACCAGATTCTACACACGTACCATGAACGGGCTGGTCGAATTGGCAGGGAGCAGTTGGAAAAAACTGACCGGCAGGATTGCGGTATAGGCGTAAAAAAACGGCCGGAAGTAATCTTCCGGCCGTCTCGTTTTTATATACTCATTGCAACTTCTACTAAGCAGCCTCTAAATCGGCCTCGGTAGCATTTTCGCTGCCTGCTTCTTTGACTGCACCTTCTTTCGGAGCAAGAGATTCGGCCACCAGACGCAAATTGCGGTAGCGGGCTATTCCGGTTCCTGCCGGTATCAAACGACCCATGATGACATTCTCTTTGAGTCCGCGCAGATAATCGATCTTTCCTTCAATCGCTGCCTGAGTCAACACTTTTGTTGTCTCCTGGAATGATGCGGCCGAAATGAATGACTCGGTTGAAAGCGATGCCTTTGTAATCCCGAGCAACAGGGGTTCTGCAACCGCCGGGCGTTTTCCATCGCGGAAAGCCTTGTCGTTTTCCTGCTCAAATACCCATCGTTCGATCTGGTCATCTACCAGAAGATTGGTGTCGCCGGTGTCCTTGATGCGGACGCGCCGCAGCATCTGACGAACAATAACCTCAATATGCTTGTCGTTGATCTTGACGCCCTGGAGACGATAGACTTCCTGAACTTCATCCACCAAGTATTTGGCAAGTTCCTTGACACCTAGAACCCGCAGAATATCGTGCGGATTGGATGAACCATCCATGAGCGGTTCACCGGCGCGGACATGATCGCCTTCGTGAACACTGATATGCTTCCCTTTCGGAATCAAATACTCCTTCGGCTCTCCCAGTTCCGGCGTGACTATAACTTTACGCTTGCCTTTGGCGTCCTTACCGTATGACACGCGGCCATCGATCTCGGTAATAACGGCAAAGTCTTTCGGTTTGCGCGCTTCGAACAGTTCGGCAACACGCGGCAGACCACCGGTAATATCCTTAGTCTTGGTTGTTTCACGCGGTATCTTGGCGATGATGTCACCGGCGCTGATAATGGTGTCATCAGTGACCGAGATATTGGCGCCGGCAGGGAGGAAGTAACGTCCAATCGTGCCGCCACCTTCGCCGGTTGCGTCTTTAATGGCGATTCGCGGACGTTTGTCGGTATCTTTAGTCTCGATGATAACCTTACGGGAAAGACCGGTTACATCATCAAGCTGCTCTTCCATCGTGACACCTTCAAGGATGTCGGCGAATTTAACCCGTCCGGCAACTTCGGTGAGGATCGGCATGGTGTAGGGGTCCCACTCTGCGAGCGTTGCTCCCTGTTTGACGGTTCCACCTGGAGCAATCTTGATCTTTGCACCGTACACTACGGTGTATTTTTCGCGCTCACGACCGGTCTCGTCTATAACGGCGATCTCGCCGTTGCGGTTCATGACGATATGATGCCCATCATTGTTGATGACGGTGTTGACGTTAATATAGTTGATAATACCATCGGCGCGTGCTTCAAGCGAAGTCTGCTCGGCGTGACGAGAGGCGGTACCACCGATATGGAAGGTACGCATGGTCAGCTGAGTGCCCGGCTCGCCGATAGACTGAGCGGCAATGACACCGACAGCTTCACCCATGTTGACACTGTGGCCACGTGCAAGGTCACGTCCATAGCACTTGCCGCAGATTCCACGTTTACTCTGGCAAGTCAGAACTGATCTGATTTTAACCTTCTCGATCCCGGCATCTTCTACCCGTTTGACCAGATACTCATCGATTTCCTGATTCATCTCAACGAGGATTTCATCGGTCAAAGGATCGTGGATGTCTTCGAGGGCAACACGCCCAAGAATACGATCGCCGATCGGCTCGATAATCTCCCCGCCTTCAGTCAGAGAGGAGACAACCAGACCATCCAGGGTGCCGCAATCTGTTTCAGTAATAATTGCATCCTGAGCTACGTCAACCAGTCGGCGGGTCAGGTAACCGGAGTTGGCGGTTTTAAGAGCCGTATCTGCAAGACCTTTACGGGCGCCGTGGGTTGATATGAAATACTGAAGAACCGTCAGACCTTCACGGAAGTTCGCAGTAATCGGAGTTTCGATGATTTCGCCTGATGGTTTGGCCATCAAACCACGCATACCTGCCAGCTGGCGGATCTGCTGTGCGGAACCACGAGCTCCGGAATCAGCCATCATATGGATGGCGTTGAATGAAGATGTTTCGATTTTGCTGCCGTCACGTGCAGTGACAATTTCCTTGGAAAGGTTGTCAAGCATTTCGGTAGCGATCTCTTCAGTTGCCTTGGCCCAGATATCGATAACCTTGTTGTAGCGCTCGCCATCGGTAATGAGACCTTCGGTATATTGGTTCTGGATCTCGGTAACCTCTTCGTGGGCCTTTTCAATGATCGCCGGTTTCCCTTCAGGAATAACCATGTCATCCAGGCAGATGGAGATACCGGCCAGATTGGCATATTTAAAGCCGATTTCCTTGAGACGGTCGGCCAAAAGGACGGTCTCCTTGCTGTCGGAGAGGCGATAGCAAGTATCTACCAGATTCGACAGCTCTTTCTTTGTCATGACTTTGTTTATCGTTGAGAACGGCACTGCAGCGGGAAGAACATCACGCAGCAGAATACGTCCGGCGGTAGTGTCAATCATCTGAGCTTTTTCATCAGATGCCAGGTTCTTCATGCGGACTTTAATCAACGCCTGCATATTAATTTCACCGGCATCGAATGCTATTCTGACCTCTTCCGGTGACGAAAAACAGCCGGAAACGTTCATGCCGGCCAAAAGTTCCTGCTCGGTCGGCCGGTAATATTCACCCTTGGCATTGATTCTGTCACGGGTCATGTAGTATGCCCCGAGAACCATATCCTGGGACGGTACGATGATCGGCTTGCCGTTGGCCGGTGAAAGAATATTGTTAGTAGACATCATCAGAACGCGTGCTTCAACCTGGCTTTCAATGGAGAGCGGCAGATGAACAGCCATCTGGTCACCGTCGAAGTCGGCGTTGAAAGCGGTACAGACAAGCGGATGCAGCTGAATGGCCTTGCCTTCGATAAGAACCGGCTCGAAAGCCTGGATACCAAGGCGGTGAAGAGTCGGAGCACGGTTGAGCATGACCGGGTGTTCCTTGATAACCTCTTCCAGAACATCCCATACTTCGGGGCGCTCTTTTTCAACCATTTTCTTGGCGCTTTTTATCGTGGTAACCAAGCCGCGCTCTTCCAGTTTGTTGTAGATAAACGGCTTGAAGAGTTCCAGTGCCATCTTTTTCGGAAGGCCGCACTGATGGAGTTTAAGCTCCGGACCGACGACAATAACGGAACGGCCGGAGTAATCGACACGCTTACCGAGAAGATTCTGACGGAAACGTCCAGACTTTCCTTTGAGCATGTCGGAAAGCGACTTGAGAGGACGTTTGTTCGGACCGGCAATGGCCCGACCGCGGCGCCCGTTGTCAAAAAGGGCATCAACAGCTTCCTGGAGCATGCGCTTTTCGTTGCGGATAATGACTTCGGGAGCTTGCAGCTCACAAAGTCGTTTCAGACGGTTGTTCCGGTTAATAACACGACGATACAGATCGTTAAGATCGGATGTCGCGAAGCGGCCGCCGTCCAGCGGCACCAATGGGCGCAACTCGGGAGGGAGAACCGGGATACATTCGAGAATCATCCACTCCGGTTTATTGCCGGAATTTCTGAATGCTTCCACAACCTTGAGCCGTTTGGCGGTTTTCTTGCGCTTGGCTTCGCTGGTAGACTCAACCATCTCTGACCGCAATGATACGGCAAGATCGTCAAGTTTAAGAGCACGCAGGCACTCGCGAATAGCTTCAGCGCCCATTCCGCCTGAAAAAGCATCGGCGCCGTATTCCTGCTGCATCTTGATATATTTATCTTCCGACATTACTTCGCAAAACTGCAACGGCGTGTTCTTCGGATCACTGATAACAAAACCTTCAAAGTAAAGAACTTTTTCCAGGTCTTTAAGAGTGATATCCAGTAGGTTGCCGATTCGGGAAGGTAATGATTTCAAAAACCAGATATGCGCAACCGGAGTGGCCAGGTCAATGTGTCCCAGACGTTCCCGGCGAACTTTCGAAGGGATGACTTCAACACCGCATTTTTCACAGATAATGCCGCGATGTTTCATCCGCTTGTACTTGCCGCAATTGCACTCATAATCTTTTGTCGGGCCAAATATCTTGGCACAGAAAAGACCGTCCCGCTCAGGTTTGAACGTGCGGTAGTTGATGGTCTCCGGCTTTTTTACTTCACCGTGTGAGCGCTCCCGAATCTTGTCGGGAGATGAAATAGATATGCGTATAGCTGAAAAGTGGAGTGGATCTTTTGGTTTATCAAAAAAGCTGAAATAATCTTCCACGATGCTCTCCTCCGTTTGTCTGAAGCCGCAAGCCTGTATAAACAGGCACCGGCCAGAAAATCTTTATATTTCTTCTTCACCTTCTAGCAGATCAACATCAAGGCAAAGGGACTGAAGTTCCTTGATGAGTACGTTGAACGACTCCGGCAACCCTGGTTCCAGGGTATGCTTGCCTTTGACGATCGCCTCATACATGCGGGTACGTCCGGAAACATCATCCGATTTAACGGTGAGGAATTCCTGAAGGGCATGGGCCGCGCCATATGCTTCCATGGCCCAAACTTCCATCTCCCCGAGACGCTGACCACCGAATTGCGCCTTGCCGCCAAGAGGCTGCTGGGTCACGAGACTGTATGGTCCGATTGAACGGGCATGAATCTTGTCATCGACAAGATGATGAAGTTTCAACACGTACATGACGCCGACGGTGACCTTGTTGTCGAATGGTTCGCCGGTACGTCCGTCAAACAGCGTAACCTGGCCGGATGAATGCAGATTGGCTTTTCCGAGCATGGCCTTGATCTGTGCTTCGGTAGCACCCTCAAAAACTGGGGAAGCCATTGCCACGCCGCGTTGGAGCCGACGAGCAACCTTAAGCAATTCCGTGCGATCGAGGCCGTCAATAAATGCCCCAACTTCGTCATCACCATAGACATCTTTCAGATACAGCTTCAAGTTCTCTTCTGAAGTCTGCTTCTCAAGCATGTCCTCAATTTTCCAGCCGATCCCTTTTGCCGCCCAGCCGAGATGCGTTTCCAAAATCTGGCCGACGTTCATACGTGACGGAACACCGAGCGGGTTAAGAACTATCTCGACCGGTCGACCGTCTTCCATATACGGCATATCTTCTTCCGGCAGAATTCGGGAAACAACACCTTTATTTCCATGACGGCCGGCCATCTTATCGCCAACTTGCAGTTTACGCTTGATGGAGATGTAAATCTTGACCATCTTGATTACGCCAGGAGGCAGATCGTCGCCACGTTTCAACTTCTGGATCTTATCCTCAAAAACGTTGTGGATCAGATCGATCTGACGGTTAAGTGTTTCAAGAATCTGATATACTTTGTCATCGGTTTCACTGTCGTCACTTACCGAAATAGTGCTCCAAGCGGAGTTTGCCAGAGCCTGCAACGATTCTTCAGTGATCTGTTTCCCCTTGGCGAGAACAAGATTCCCTTTGCTGTCTTCAAGTTTGACAGCCAGAGTTTTGCCGATCAACAGCCGTTTGAGCTTGCCGATAGCGGAGTCTCTGATGATCCGGATCTCGTCCTGCTCATCCTTGCGCAGTTTGTCCTCTTCGGCTTTCTCGATCAACTCGGTACGCGAGTCTTTGTCATTGCCTTTACGGGAGAAAATCTTGGCGCCGATGACGGTTCCTTCGACACCTGGAGGGACAGTTAGCGAGGTATCGCGGACGTCGCCCGCTTTTTCCCCGAAAATGGCCCGTAGAAGTTTTTCCTCGGGAGAAAGCTGGGTCTCCCCTTTCGGAGTGATCTTGCCGACCAGAATGTCCCCCGGCTTGACTTCAGCCCCGATGCGGATGATGCCTGATTCATCGAGATCCTTGAGAGTCTCCTCTCCAAGGTTCGGAATGTCGGAAGTAATTTCTTCCTTGCCGAGTTTTGTATCACGGGCAACACATTCGAATTCCTCGATGTGAATGGAGGTATAACGATCATCCTTGATCAGTTTTTCGGAGATGAGAATCGAATCCTCGTAGTTGTAGCCGCCCCACGGCATGAAGGCGACGACGATGTTCTGCCCAAGGGCCAGTTCGCCCATGTCTGTCGATGGACCATCGGCGATTACCGCGCCACGTTTTACCTTGTCGCCTACCTTGACCACCGGCTTGTTGTTGATGCAGGTGTTCTGGTTGGAACGTGCGAATTTGATCAGGTTATAGATGTCAACGCCGGTGCCGTTTTCATCGATTTCATTTTCATCGATTTTAACAACAATTCGCGCGGCATCAACTGATTCAACCTCGCCATCATGTTTAGCGATAACGGAAACGCCGGAATCGCGGGCAACAATGCGTTCCATGCCGGTTCCAACCAGAGGAGAATCGGCACGCAGCAAAGGTACCGCCTGACGCTGCATGTTCGATCCCATCAGGGCTCGGTTGGCATCGTCATTTTCGAGGAATGGAATCAGCGCGGCAGCTACCGATACCAACTGGATAGGGGCAACGTCCATCAGAGCGATTTCGTCCCGATGGACAAGGATGAATTCGCCGCTTTTTCGGGCAGAGTTGTAATCGTTGATGAAACGTCCATCAGCGTCGATCTCTGCGTTAGCCTGGGCAATCGCATGTCCCTCTTCCTCAAGTGCGGAGAAGAAGCGAACCTCATTGGTTACTTTGCCTTCCTGAACGATGCGGTACGGCGTTTCCACAAAACCGTGATCGTTGATGCGTGCGTACGTCGACAAGGAAGCGATCAGACCGATGTTCGGCCCTTCAGGCGTTTCAATCGGGCAGACACGGCCATAGTGAGTAGGGTGAACGTCGCGAACCTCAAACCCGGCGCGCTCACGAGTCAAACCGCCAGGTCCCAGTGCCGAAAGACGACGTTTATGAGTGACCTCGGAAAGCGGATTGGTCTGATCCATAAACTGTGACAATTGTGATGAACCAAAGAACTCTTTCACGACGGCTGAAACCGGCTTGGAGTTGATCAGATCGTGAGGCATGAGGTTTTCAACCTCCTGCAGACTCATTCGCTCTTTGATCGCCCGCTCCATCCGGACAAGACCAATGCGGTACTGATTCTCCAGAAGTTCACCAACGGCGCGAACACGACGATTGCCCAAGTGGTCGATATCGTCAATCGTGCCGCGGCCATTTTTAAGCTCGATAAGATAGCGTACGATTTCGAGAATATCGTTTTTGACGGCAATTCTTATATCCGAGCTATAAAGGTCTTCAAAAACCATCCTGTTACGGCGAAGGGATTCAATGAGTTTACGACTTTCGTCAAAACCGCCCTGTTCAATCGCCTCGGACAGCTTTATTGTAGCTTTTGAAAGACCGAATGTTGCAAACAGCTCTTTCTGGAAAAAATCATTGTCGCGAATAAGGTTGTTAAGTTCATGCAGCAATTGATCCCTGAGCTTGTCCGATACGGAAACACCGGCCTCAACCTTTTTGAGAGCCTTGGTAAGATCAGATGGAAGTTTCATCATCAGATACTGTGAAAACTGATCACTTGAGTGAGCCAGCTTGGCTATCAGTGATTCGAAACTGGCAACATCTTCAATACCTAGCATGCAGGGTGCGTTTAATACCATGCAGTCCTGCCAAACCTTGAGGCCAAGTTTATAATTCAGCTTGAGGCGGCCGACCGCTGAAAGGTCGTAACGCTCAGGGTTGAAGAACAGGTTGTCAAAGAGTGCCAATGAACTTTTTAGAGTAGGGGGGGTCTCCCGGCCGAAGACGCCGGTATATCTCTATCAAACCCTCGTCACTTGAACTGATCTTGTCAATCAGCAGCGTGTCGCGGAAAGATGAAGTAATATGCAGGTTGTCAATATACAGCGCTTTAAAGCTGAGCACGCCGCGGGCCTTGATTTCATTAAAACGATCAAGGGTGATTTCATCGTTACATTCAACAATAATTTCGCCTGTAGTCGGATCGACTATGTCGGATGATGCATAACGGCCGATAATATCCTCAATCGTGGCCGGAACGGTCTTGATACCGCGCTCCTGCATTTTCTTGATCGAAGATTTGGTGTATTTACGGTTTGCTTTGACAAGAACTTCGCCATTAGCAGAGTCGGTTACGTCGACAATCGTCTTTTGAAGTGTCAACAGTTCCGGCTCAATACTTTTAGTGATTGAATCGGAGCCGATGTAAATCTCTTCACTTTTGTAATAATAGTTAAGGAGCTGTTCAACAGAATAGCCCAAAGCCTTAAGAAGAACGGTCGCCGGCATTTTTCTGCGGCGGTCGATTCTAACGTAGAGAATATCTTTATGGTCAAACTCAAAATCAAGCCATGAACCGCGATAAGGAATCACTCTGGCCGAGTAAAGAACTTTGCCGCTTGAGTGAGTCTTGCCTTTGTCGTGGTCGAAGAAGACACCGGGCGAACGGTGCAGCTGGCTTACAATAACCCGCTCGGTTCCATTAATGATAAAGGTTCCGTTGTCGGTCATCAGCGGAATTTCGCCAAAGTAGACCTCTTGTTCCTTGATATCCTTGATCGCCTTGACGGTAGAATCTTTACCGGCATCCCAAATCACAAGGCGCACCTTCACCTTCATCGGTGCAGCGTACGTCATGCCGCGCTGGTGACATTCATCAACATCATATTTAGGCTTGTTAAGCGCGTACGATACATACTCGAGAGAAGCGCTTTCACTGAAATCCTTGATAGGAAACACACTTCTGAATACGGCTTCAAGCCCGGTATTCAAACGTGATTCAGCCGACACTTCCTGTTGCAGAAAACGTCGATACGAATCTTTCTGAATGTCAATAAGGTTGGGAATATCGATTATGTTCTTTATCTTGGCAAAGTTTTTACGCAAGAGGTGATTATTGGCAATAGAATAAGCCATGGCTTCTCCTTTGGCGGGTATCGTAACTGGATCCAGATATATGGTAAATATTCTGAATATTAAAAGAATACGGCAATTAAAGCGTGCCGAAACAGCACAAGCCAAGGCCGCTCCGGGCGACCTTGGCTCTCATAAAGACAACAGTTCTGGGTGCTATTTGATAGCTGCTTCTGCGCCTGCTTCTACAAGCTGCTTAAGTGCTTCGTCAGCTTCTTGTTTGGAAACACCGGTTTTTACGGTGCTTGGTGCGCCGTCAACAACATCTTTGGCTTCTTTCAGGCCGAGGCTGGTCAAAGCACGAACAACTTTGATGACGTTGATCTTGTTGGCGCCGGCGGCTTTCAGGATAACATCAAATTCAGTCTGCTCTTCAGCCGCTTCAGCAACAGCAGGGCCGGCAGCAGCAGCTACGGCAACAGGAGCAGCAGCGGAAACACCGAATTTCTCTTCCAGTTCCTTAACGAGTTCAGCAAGATCAAGAACAGTCATTTTTTCGATAAAGCTGATTACATCTTCTTTAGTAATAGACATTTGGTAAATCCTCCGAATATGTTTTTTAGTAATATAAAGTAGTTACTTCAGGTTAGTTTGCTGATTTTTGGACACGGATAGCGTCCAGCACGCGTACAAGCGAACCGGGCAGCGCTGCAAGTACACCAACAAAGTTGGTTGCAGGCGCCTGCATGGATCCGAGCATCTTGGCGATGAGGACCTCACGCGAGGGAAGATCTGCCAATGCCTGGATCTGCTTGATGTCGAGCAGTTTACCACTGAGCACGGCGGCTTTAAGCACAAACTTGCCTTGCGGATCTTTTGCAAACTTGTTCAGTACTTTTGCGGCACTTGCCGGATCATCATAGCTGATGGCCACGGCGGTCGGACCGGCAAGGAACGGGCTGATGCACTCGATATCAGTGCCTTTTGCAGCCAGATCAAATAAAGTATTTTTGAATACTTTATACTCGACTGACGCTGCCCGAAGCTCATTTCTAAGCGTTGTGGCCTGCCCAACGTTCATTCCTCGAAAATCTGCGAGAAAAACCGCCTTGGCGCGTGTCAGCCGCTCATGCATCTCGGTGACGAGTTCCTGTTTGCTGTTCTTGTTCAAGCGACTTCCTCCTTTCTTTTGGTATATGAGGCAGAGCCTCGGCCAAAGTCAGGAAACGCAAGTAAATGCGGTACCCAAGTCTCGGCAGGTCCGGTTTCGGATTAAGCGCAACAACACGCGCCTGCTGTCTTTGACTTTGGCTAAACTATATGATTTATATCTGCGCTGTTACATCGCTGATATCAAGATTGATACCGGCTCCCATCGTGGAAGAGAGCGAAATCTTCTTGATATAGGTGCCTTTGGCAGCAGAAGGTTTTGCTTTGATAAGCGCTTCAACGAGTGCAAGTAAATTTCCTTTAAGCATATCGGCGTCAAAAGAAACTTTACCGACCGGAGCGTGGACAATACCGGCCTTCTCGACACGGAATTCAACTTTACCGGCTTTTGATTCCTTGACGGCTCTGCTGATTTCAAAGGTTACAGTACCAACCTTCGGATTCGGCATGAGACCACGAGGTCCAAGCAGCTTGCCGATCTTGCCGACTACACCCATCATGTCCGGAGTCGCGATGGCGGTATCAAAATCAAACCAGCCGCCTTGAATCTTGGCAACAAGATCATCAGCTCCAACATAGTCTGCACCGGCATCAAGGGCTTCCTTCTCTTTTTCACCCTTGGCAAAAACCAGTACACGGACATTCTTGCCGAGTCCGTTTGGGAGAACTACAGCGCCGCGAACCATCTGGTCCGCATGCCGCGGGTCAACACCAAGCTTAACGGCGACATCGACAGTTTCATCAAATTTTGCATAAGCGGCCTGTTTTACAACATCAACGGCAGTACCAAGTTGATAAACCTTGCTTCTGTCGATTTTTGACATTGCTTCAGTATGTTTCTTTGCGCTTTTTGACATGATACAACCTCTCTGGGGATCTTGTTTTATAGATAGTATGCCGATTAGGCGATATCAACGCCCATTGAGCGGGCAGTACCTTCAACTGTTCTCATTGCCGCTTCAAGCGAAGCTGCATTGAGATCAGGCATTTTCTTTTTGGCAATCTCTTCAACCTGCGCTTTGGTCAGTTTGCCGACTTTTGTTTTGTTTGGAACCGCAGAACCGCTCTTAAGATCAAGAGCCTTCTTAATCAGTACCGGAACCGGAGGAGTCTTGGTGATGAACGTGAAAGACCTGTCGGCATAAACAGTAATGACAACAGGAGTAATAGTCCCCTCATCAGCCTGTGTTTTTGCATTGAATGCCTTGCAGAATTCCATGATGTTGACACCATGCTGACCCAGAGCAGGTCCGATTGGAGGCGAAGGATTTGCTTTGCCTGCCGGAACCTGTAATTTGATGTAGCCGGTTATCTTCTTTGCCATAATATGTGCTCCTTTATAAACTGCGTATGCCTGCCATCCGCTAATGGATGACTGATAGAATAACTAGTTTTTCTCGACCTGCATGAATTCAAGCTCAACAGGTGTTGCCCGACCAAAAATTGTTACGGTAACGCGCAACTTGCCTTTATCAGGTTTGACATCTTCAACAACCCCGGAAAAGTTAAGAAACGGGCCATCGACAACGCGGACAGTCTCTCCAACTTCAAACAGAACCTTGGGCCGGGGCTTTTCAGCTCCCTCTTCCATACGACGGGTAATCTTATTGACTTCCTCGTCCGCTATAGGGAAGGGGTTATTGCCGCCGACAAAGCCGGTTACCTTGGCGGTCTCTTTTACGAGATGCCATGTTTCGTCAGTCAGCTCCATTTTAACCAGAATATAGCCAGGAAAAAACTTTCTTGAAGAGGTCTTTTTCTCACCTTTTTTCAGTTCAACAACGGTTTCGCACGGTATGAGGATTTCCTCAAAGAAACTCTCCATACCTTCATTCTTGATGGTCTCTAGCAAATTCAGACGCACCTTGTTTTCAAAGCTTGAATATGTATGTACACCATACCATTTCATGGACATAGCTGGATCCTTTATCCTAGTATCAGACGCAACAGTTTGGCCAGAATAAGATCACAAGCACCAAGATATAATGAAATCAGCACAACTATCACAATAACAACACCGGTTGTTGCAAATGTCTCTTTGCGTGTTGGCCATGTTACCTTTACAAGCTCAAGCTTTACTGATTCAAAAAATGCGGTGACTTTTTGCACACTATCGCTCCTGACAGTTTAACTGATGACCTGCCGATTTTCTTAAAAGCTGTCTATTCAACTCCGGAAAGTAAAAACGATTGAACTTTGGCAGGCCAGGAGGGATTCGAACCCCCAACATCCGGTTTTGGAGACCGGCGCTCTACCAGTTAGAGCTACTGGCCTGTAACTGCACAACAATCGTTTTGCCTACTTGGTTTCCTTGTGAGGAGTGTGCTTGCGACAGAAACGGCAATACTTGCTGAATTCAAGTTTACCTGGAGTCGTTCTTTTGTTTTTTGTTGTCGTATAGTTTCTCTGCTTGCACTCAGTGCATCCAAGTGTGATTATATCTCTCATAAATGTGCTTCCTTTTGGATGAAATCTGCAGACTACTGACTATCGTCATGCCTGCATACGTTCATTTAAGTTCGTATTTATTCAATAATTGAAGCTACAACGCCTGCGCCAACGGTACGGCCACCTTCACGGATAGCAAAGCGGAGGCCATCGTCCATCGCGATCGGAGTGATCAGCTTGATGGTCATGGCAACGTTGTCGCCCGGCATAACCATTTC
>CAIYDX010000337.1 GCA_903925005.1 uncultured Geobacteraceae bacterium | reverse complement strand
GCAGACCCAGAAACTGGAAAGCCTCGGCGTCCTGGCTGGAGGCATCGCTCACGACTTTAATAACATCCTGGCGATCATCATGGGGTATTGCTCCCTGACAAAGATGGACTATGAAGATGCCGAGAAGCATATACCCGAAATAGAAAAAGCCGCAGAACGTGCCGCCGCATTGTGCAAGCAGATGCTGGCATACGCCGGAAAAGCCTCACTTACCCAAACCCAGGTCAATACCTGGATGCTGGTGGATGAAATGGTCACCATGCTGAAAACAACCATCCAGCAAAATGTCGTGATTAAACCCGAACTCGGCACTGATATCCCCTTCATTATGGCTGATGCCAGTCAGCTCAGACAGGTTGTCATGAACCTGATCATCAATGCAGCCGAGGCTATCGGTGATGCTGCGGGTGAGATAGAGGTAAAACTGGCAAAGGCAGAGTTCAAGGCGGAGCAATCTGAGAAGGATCATCTCGGTTATACCATCCCGGCGGGACGTTATATCTGCTTTGAAGTTACCGATAACGGCTGCGGCATGGATGACGACACCAGACGCAAAATCTTCGAGCCGTTCTACACCACAAAATTCACCGGGCGTGGTCTGGGGATGTCGGCGGTACTTGGCATCATTAAGGCGCATAGCGGAGCGTTGCAGTTTGAAAGCCGATTGGGTCATGGCACGACCTTCAGAATCTACCTGCCTGTTCGGATCAGCAAAAATGAGTCAGAGGAAGCGCAACAGATAAATGCTTCCGCACCTTGGCAGGGGAGTGGCACAATCCTGCTGGCAGAGGATGAAGTACAGGTCAGGTACATCTCAATAGCCCTGTTAAAGAAGTTGGGATTCAACGTTATTGACGCCGCTAACGGCAAGGAGGCGTTGGAATTGTATCAACAGAACGCCGCTGACATTACTCTTGTAATTACTGACATGGGTATGCCGGTTATGAATGGCTATGAACTGTTCAATAAGCTGAAACAACTCGACCCACAGCTGCCGATAATTATCTCCAGCGGTTTTGGCGAAGGTGATATTGTCTCAAAGATCCCACATGAGGCGATAGCCGGGATGATCAACAAGCCGTATAATTTTGAACAGTTGCGGGAGGTGCTGAGGGGGATTGTGGAGGGGACATCGACAACTCGTGCTTGAGAGGAAATCCAGGAGAGTGTTATGGATAATTGTGTAATCCGAAATACTATGAATGCTGAAACGCGGAGTCTTTATGGTGTAGCGGAAGGCGTTGTGTATAAAGCGGAGGATGGCGAACATGAAAAGGATGGTACGACAATTGTGCACCTGACCGCCCCGGATGGGGCTAAAATTGAAATCCCGGTAAATCTGGTTCTGTTTCTTCCGAGGTTTTCTAAAAGCTCAAAGGAATTTTCATAATATAAGCTGTTCGATTCTACGCGCTGCACGTATAAATTCATCCAATTCAAGGAACCAGAAAAATGCAAGCTACCGATTGTGCAGCAGCATGTGGAAACCCACCACCAACCCCTGTTAACGACGCTACCCCATGTTTTTTGTATTTCCTGGATTACTCACAAAAGCCACCACAGGTTAACGAGATTCTGGTGTGTCACAGCAGCAACGTGGCTTGTCGCCCCAATCTTCATCTGGCACTATCAACAGTTTTCCAGGGCGCAATGCGCAAATCCATAACTTTTGGATTCGCCGAAGCCATAACAGATATAAAAGTCATACTGGATTTTCTTGAAAAGTTTTACGGAAAGCCATCATCCTGGACCAGTATAGCAGCAGAGGCAAATTTAATATTACGAGAGCAGCGCAAACTGAGGCTTTACAACAGCCAGTATGCTCCTCCGAGCAATCCCTCACCACAGGCAACTCCACCAAGCCCCCAGGCGTTACTACAAACGCTCAACACCTTGCTGAATATTCCACCCGGCGACTTCAACCCGGCTCTACTTCCAATCAACATTCCAGGGTATGTGGAAGTTAATATCGGTAGACACCAGCCGCCGAGATATACACGTCAAACAGTTCTTACCACGCTTGAGTATGATAAATACGAAATCCCGGAATCAACAGCACATGGAATAGTTCAGTACGGTCAAGAGTTCATCGAAGCCGTGATAAAAATATCTGCTTTTACAAACGGTAACGCTAACTGGTCTAAGAAACACCCGAATTCGTCATGGTTCCCAGAACAGATAAGTGATTTCTTATATGACACGCTCCAAGCCAACAAAACAGCAAAAGTATCGACACTGCTGGGACAATTATCCAATATCCGTAACTCCCGTAACAGAATAATATTTGCAGGCAACAGAACGACAATAACCAATTTAGACATTGATGATCTGAAAACGTATTTAACAGCACAAATTCTAATGGATAAGCAGCCGGACGGTAAGACAACAATTGTCTGCCTCTGTGGATCATCAAAACAGAAAGCCGATTTTGAAGCTGCCGAGTACCGCGAAGAACTCGCCGGAAAAATTGTATTGACGCTGAATATTTACTCTCAGAGCACCGGTATTGTGATTAACGACCCACACCTTCGGCTTATTACCGCATTGCATTACCAGAAAATTGATATGGCACACGAAGTATTGATTATCCTCAAACCAGACGATACTGGAAAGGCACTGTTCGACGACCGGATGGGAAAGTCTACCCTGCAGGGACGTGACTACGCGGTACAACAAGGTAAAATTGTAAATTACTTTGATCCGCAGAAAGACAGTTAACGTGGATACTGTGAAGGCAGGGACCACCACACCAAATCCTCCCGCTCCAAAAAGCCCTGCAAAGTTAAGCCCGGCACAGTTCAACTATACCCTGTTCCGAAACCTGGGCACCACCATTGACAAGGCCATTAGAAAAGATCTCGAATCTTTTCGAAGACAAGGACATTTCAACCTGTATGTATTCTCGCATACCAACACAACCGTTCACAAAGCCCCTCAGATATCAACTAACCCCCAATCTCACTTTGTCCAGGCATTTGTTCCGCAACCAAGCCAACCATTCCCCTTTGCAACAAGAACAACACCGTCCACATACCTGATCGGGTACGACACGGAATTCCAGATTTACGACGACGAATCACACCCTAATTACCCAGCAAAACTTCTTTCGCATCAATTTTACTGCAACTTTGACGGACATCGCTTTGGCATCGTCTTTCTGACTGATACGGCGTTTAGGGCTATTGATTTTGTCAGGCTGATTAACAAGATCGTCCCGGACGATTGCAGAGTGACGCTCGTAGGGCACACGCCAAAAGGAACGCCAATCTACCAACCGGAATTGACAACGGTCAGAATTTATGCCCATTTTTCGCTGATTGAAAGCGGCTGGCTGTCACCCTCCATGAGGTTGAAAACAGAAGTGGAGGATTTTTTCGGCCACTTACGCAGAGAATACGTCCCCCTGATCCAGGAACGCGACAAGGAATGGCACGACAGTGTTGCGCTACGCAAAGTAGAAATCAGACACCCAGACGCAAAAAGAAAACGAGTTGCTGTTAAGCTCCAGAAGGGTAGTCCAATACCGGGCAAAGCAGAGCGGAAATACAACTGGATTGTCCGGCTGAAATTCTGCGATTCAGGCAACCTGATTGGCAGAGGAATTTCCTTGAAAGATTTGGGCGTCCGAATCGGTATTGACAAGGTTGGCAACGACAACATCTCCGAGATGGAAAAGTACCTGACAACCGACCCTGATGATTTCTGTTACTACGGCATCATGGACAGCCTGATAACGGCGGAAAGCCACCTGTGGCATAACAACGAAGCGGCAGCGAAACTCAACCTTGGCACGGAAAGGGATCGGACAGCGGCAATGAGTGCCGATGTCTTCCGGAATATTTTTGAAGGCATGCACGGTAAAGACTGGAAAAGTTTCCTGGGATACGAAGATGCAACAACCATGACTATCCCGCACAGGACATTTGTTAAGTACTATTACGGCGGCAGGAATGAAGTGATGCGCGTAGGGCCGGTAGGCAAAGCGATATACTATGACCTCCGGTCAGCATACCCAAGCGCCTTGATCATGTTGCCGGATTACGATTGCTCACGGTCATATACCTATTATGACAAGGACGCGCTGATTGCCGTCGAGCGCATGGAAAAAGAACCGGACGGGCCGTTTCAGATCGCCGGAATCACCGTATCTTTCAAATTTAAAGAACATGCACACCCGATGTTTCCTGTCAGAATCGATGAACCATCCGACCTACCCAAAGTGCGCCTCTCCTATGACACTGACGGCTTGATATTCCCCAGATCAGGACACACAATGGTAACATGGCCGGAATTATGGGTTGCCCGACGCAAACAGTATAACGGAGAAGGCTTGTTGGAAGAGCTGACCATCCATTCCCTCACCACTTTTGAAAACCTGGGCACGTATGACCTTTCTGCCGCAGTGCTCAACATTTTGAGCAAACGCAATAAAAATGACAAAGCAATGGACGGCTTCTATAAGCAAATATTAAATTTCTTTTATGGAAAAACAGCAGAGGGCGTCCGTAACGATGCGAAATCATTCAAGTCTCATGATCTAGATTCTTACATCCGTCACAGTCCGGTAACGTGCTATCAACTTTCCAGCTTTATAACAGGGTTTTGTAGAACTGCAGTGGGAGAGCTGCTCCAGTATTTCGAGTGCTATGGTATTACAACTGATGGTTTCATTTCACCTGACACAACGGTTGAACAAGTTGTAGCAACGGATGCCCCCGGCCTCTACTTCTGTCGGACAGTGAATAAGAAAGTCCAGCACCTGAATCCGTTCATTGCAATTGAAAGCCAGGGCGACCAGTCGCTATTTCTGAAAACACGCGGCTATCTACTGACCACCGGCGGCAAGATGCAATCGAAACTGGCACGGGCAGGAGCGCAGACCCCAAGAGTAGCGAAAAATGTCAAATCCCAAGACCCGAACGATATCATCAAACACGAACAGGAGCATATGAAGGCTACTGAAGCTTTCTTGCAGATAGTCCAGCGTGGGCGATGCAACAAGGATTCCTGGCGAAGTTTGCAGAGCATCCGCAAATTTTTCAAGATGGAAATTGACAACCTCCTTGACCGGGACGATTTGGCGTCAACCTCGCAGAAACTGACGCTGAACGTGAATCTGTCAAATAAAATGGACGTTGCTGACGAAGATGAGGATGATTTGTACAAAGGGAGGATTCTGCCCAGCAAACTCCTGGCGCGCTCCCGCAACTCACTTCCGTTAAAAGCATCCTACAAGGACATGAAAGTCAACGCCACGTTCGACATGAAACGGATTCCAGTTGATCCTGAGATACAAACATTTTCCTGGAACGGTAAGCCCTATGACTTTGTGTCGTTCAAGACCCGTCCTCTGGATTCGGCAGGTGATTTTCATCTGCTGCGAACCCTCGCAAAGCGGACAGCAAGCCATGATGAATATGGCTATACACATTATACCAAGCGAACCCCCTCATCGACGTTCAAGAAGATCGAGCGGATTCAAATGACGAATCCATTGCCTATGCCTGATGATGTGGCAACAGAAATAGCGGCATTTTTCCCGGAACTCAGTGACCATTGGCAAGAAAAGGATACAAAGAAAAATAATGCCTATGCATCAGCACTTCAGAAACTTTTGGCGTTAGTCGCACAGTTTACCGGAGTCGCCGGATTCACCGGAGAAATAGCATCTGAATATAGTTTTGAGTCGCTGGAGTTTAGGCTGCAAATGGCAATGAAACCACAGACGAAATCCAAAATTGAGAATTCAAAACCGGTCGGATTTACAAAAACAAATCCAACCAAAAAACAGCAGAAGTGGGAAAAGTATATGGAGTCAAAGAACGTAGACCTGTTAAAGGAGGGATACGGCGGAGAATATTATCCTGAGCTTGAAATCCGCATGAAAATCGAAAGCGGCATAGATAAAATCCTGGCTCAGTTCAAAAAAGATGCAGGAATACCGGAATTCACAACAAACAGACCTTCAAGCAAATTTCTGGACATAACCGTGAACGTTGAAAAGCGCCTTAACTTCCTCGCTAAATTTGGCGGAGGGCGAAACGAACAACCGGGAGTCATAGCAAGAGAACCGTCATGGATGGAGATTTCCGACTACTATCGCATGCTGGACAAATTTCATGACGCTAACGAGTGTTCGGCGGACGTATCAGCACAGGGTGTTGATATATGGAAAATTCTGGAAAAGCTGGTGCAACCGAAAAATGCGTCAGAGGAAGAACAGGAAAAAGCAAGTAAAAAGCTGGAGGAGCTGTTTGAAGGCGTCACACGCACCATGAAGCAGCGCATACGTCAACAGTTCAAAGATGAAAAACGCGGCCTGAGAGAACAGCGGGAAAAAATGCCAAAGGTGTTATGCTCGGAGTATTTTGAATCGGAGCAAAGAGCAATGATACAAGCGGAAGAACCTGACGAAAATGCACTGACCAAAGAAGTGACTGAAATAGCGGAAAAAATAATGGAATTTCAGGAAGTGAGAGAACAGCTTGGACCAGCAGCCGCTTTTGCCGCGCAGAAAGGCAAACAGCAGTTTAAACAGTTGAAGAAAACCTTGCCCAAAAGGAAGTTCTAACGATTCCAGGCGGCATCAAGCGACTTGGCCCAAATTCGCGCCTCAGCAGATCCTTCCAGAGCCTCTGTTACAGTTGATTCCATAGTATCGCCACTTGCGGGGATCGCAGCGGCAGACATATCCCTCTTGCCTTTGACACTATTGGCAACTTCAGTACTTCGGGTTATTGATGGATTCTCCGTTTCACCACCCACACCACGGCCGGCAACCGCAAGGCTTCCAATTTGTACATCGTCGCCACTGACATCAGCATCAGCATTATCGGCATCATCAGCAAGAAGCGTTTCAAAGGAGAATTCACGCTTGAAAACGCCGAATGCCGGATACCGCTCTCCCATCAAGCCGCTGCCGGAGGGATGCAAAGAAACCTGATCCTTCATTTTTCCGACGTAGTATTTCGCTGCACTGGCCGAATCAGGCGCACTGGCCGAGTCGGGAGGATATGAAACCTGATTATCTGCCGATTCGGCACAGGAACCATCAACCCCCTGTTCAGCAATTCTGATAAATAGCGTTGTCACCGGTTTATCCCGACTCGGCTTTTTCCTGCGCTTCTCCACGCCGGTGATGAGCTTCCATACTTGCCCTTTTTCGTGCAGTTCGCCGGAATCATCAACGCAGTAGAGCCGGTAATGTGGTGCTTTCAGATCGTCGTCATTAACGACCTTGAAACCAATGTAGTTGACATCTTCGACGACCACGCCAAGCATTGAATCACCCTCTCGTGTTTGGCTGACCCAAACGGAGCCGACTTCACGCTGACCGGTGATGAGTACAGGCGTAGCGGCAGTCGATTGGTGCGCCGAGTCGGGAGGAATGGCAGCGACATCGCCAGCGACCGGAACGGCAGGAGGTAGAACAGCATTAATCGATGCAATCGCCGAGTCGGGCATGGTGAGGAATGGCCTTTCGATATATCATGTGTGTGATCAAGAATAGTATGTGCCGTTGAAATATCGTATATCATGCTGATAAACAAGCATTTTTATCGATAAAATTCTGCTAGGTTTACGGCTGTCCTAGCAATTAGCGTCTGTCGTAATACTCGGTAAAAACTGCTCTATTTGTAACACCGCTGCTGCAAATGAGTCAACAAGCTCCATGACCCGAGCAATTCTTTTTCAAACAGTGCCGAGGATGGCAGAGTCATAACCTGGAATGTTCTAGATGGCTGACGGTAGTATGTTTATTATGTCAGACACAGTGTTAAGCAATAATGGTTTCCGATACAAATGGTAACTACCGTACCCGTCCGCACAGGCCCGTTAATCAGATTCTGTATCTGAATCTGAATCAGATACAGTGTCGGAGACAGAGTCAGGAAGGATCGTAAATGCACTGCCGGGGCCGGAAAGGTGAGGCTCTTTTCCGTCCCGAGGTTTTTGCGGAGGCTGAAGGCCCGATCCACCTTTTATATACATCCTTCGGCAGTGCATCTACGATCCGGATTCCGATAGTCGCGCTTGCGCGGGCTGGTACCTGCCG
>CAIYDX010000336.1 GCA_903925005.1 uncultured Geobacteraceae bacterium | reverse complement strand
AGGGGGATTTGTTAAACCTAGCCCAGATAAACTGGATAAGTGCGTTTACGAAGTCATTTTCTGCCTGAAAAACGCAGAAAACGACTTCTAACTTACTAAAGGAGTCAAAACATGAAAGAAGAATTCTATGTTGAGCGTATCGTGCGCATTGTGGCCGGATCGTTTGTGATGATCTCGCTGCTTCTGGCTCATTTCCATTCACCAAACTGGCTCTGGTTCACCGGTTTTGTCGGCCTGAACCTGTTCCAGTCTGGCTTTACCCAGTTCTGCCCGATGTTCAACATCCTGCAGAAGATGGGGGTACCGAGATTTCCTAAGAGTTCTTGTTGTAAATGACCGGCCGAATCACCATACTCTGTGAAAACTCGGTCGGACCGCTCTCCGGAACTCTCGGAGAGCATGGCTTTTCCGCCTTGATCGAACCGCAGGGGGGCGCTCCGCTGTTGTTCGACACCGGCCAGGGGATGACCCTGCTGCACAATGCCCGGCGCATGAACAAGGATCTCTCAAAGGTTGGGCAGGTAATTATCTCACATGGTCATTATGATCATGCCGGTGGTCTTAAATCCTTGTTGGAGGAGTGCGGTGCAAAGCGGGTCTACGGTCACCCCGCCATTTTTAGCTCCCGATTTCGGGTCAAGGACACCGGAGATTGTTACCCGATCGGGATTCCGTCTGGCCGTGAAGAGCTGGAGGAGGCAGGAGCTTCCTTCGATCTTTCCCCGGAATTTCGTACCATAGCTCCCGGCATATACCTGACCGGCGAAGTTCCGCGCGTGACCGATTTCGAAACCGGGGACCAGGGGTTGTACCGTGACGAAACCGGACAGGAGCTTGATAGTACGCCGGATGATCAGTCGCTGTTTCTGGAAACCGCCAGAGGACTTGTTCTTTTGCTTGGTTGCTGCCATGCCGGGTTGATAAATACCATCAAGCATGTTGCCGCTATGACCGGCAGACGCGACTTTTATGCTGTGATCGGCGGCACACACTTGGGCTTCTGCAGCCAGGAGCAGATCGGTAAGACGGTAGAAGTGCTTCGGAAGTTGGGATTGAAGAAGCTGGCAGTCAGCCACTGCACCGGTTTTGCCGCTTCGGCGCGGTTATCGCGGGAACTGCCTAATGCGTTTCAAACGGCGATGGTCGGTTATGCGTTGGACGTTTAAACACACATTGTGAAAGGAGTTGCAGAGATGAAGAGAATAGTGCTGTTTATTATTATGATGCTGATGATAGCATCTCAGGTCTGTGCCGCGGAAAAAGATATTACTTCACGCGATGCAAAAGCGCTGCTTGACAGTAACAAGGCCGTTTTTCTGCTGGATGTACGAACCCAGCAGGAATACAGCCAGGGCAGACTGAACGGTTCGGTGCTGATTCCGATTGGCGAGCTTGAGCGTAGAATTAATGAAGTGCCGAAGGACAAGACCATTTTGGTGTACTGCACCGTAGGCGGTCGCTCCAGGTCAGCGGCGACAATACTCGCTAAACGGGGATACAAGGATGTTTTTAACATGAGCGATGGCATTGCCGGCTGGTATCGCAACGGTTTTCCGGTACAGCGGTGACGGAAGGTTACGAATGTACCCCGATTGTTAAACTGTTGTTGATGTTTGTTCTTTGGAATCTGAAGGGTGCAAAGCGCCTCGTTGCATCATGAAACGGTTATGATAAACTTGACTGTGAAGTGACTACGATGAGTCCGGGAGGTGTATCATGCTGGAGCTTCTTGAAAAAGCCGTCATGACGACAATTGGTGTTGCGGCCATTACCCAGAAGAAGAGTGAAGAGCTTGTGTCAGAAATGAAGGAGCGCTTCAAACTGAGCGAAGATGAAGGGAAGAACCTCGTTGACAGGATCCAGACAATTGCCAATGAAAGCAGGGAGAAAGTCAGAGAGATGGCCGAAGCAGAAGTTAAAAAGGTCGTCGATCGTTTAGGCCTGGTTTCTCGCGAGGAGTTCGACAAACTTGCCAAGCGGGTTGATGATCTGGAATCCCGCAGTAGCAGCTAGTCCATGCTCTCATTTCTGAGGATTAATCGGAACTTCCGCAGTATCAGGCGCTATCTAAATATCGTTCGTGTGCTCAGTACGTACGGTTTCGATCAAGTGCTTGAGATGCTGGGGCTTGCCGATGTGGTGGCGCGAAGCCGGAGGTTGTTCAGCCGCAATATTCCCGATATCGCAAGGTTTAGCGCGGCCGAGCGAATGCGTCTTGCCCTGGAGGAACTTGGGCCGACGTTTGTCAAGCTTGGGCAGATCCTCTCTACCAGGCCGGATGTCATACCGCATGATTTTGTCCGAGAGTTCGAAAAACTTCAGGATGATGTTCCGAGTTTTGCGTTTGAAGAGGTGTTGGCCCAGATTGCAAGCGAACTGGGAGGACCTGCCGAACGGTTTTATGCGGAGATCGATCCGGTGCCGCTGGCCGCCGCGTCTATTGCTCAGGTGCATCGCGCCCGTTTGAAGAGTGGTGAGGATGTTGTCATAAAGGTGCGGCGCCCCGGCATCGTTGAGATGGTGGAGTCAGATATCAGTGCTCTGATGGCGCTGGCCGGTCTGGCCGAACGCCACGTCTCCGGCAGCGAACTCTATGATCCGGTCGGTGTTGTGCGTGAATTTGCCCGTACCATTCGGAGGGAGATGGATTTCTCACGCGAAGCGCACACCATCGAAAAATTCCGTGATAATTTCATTAAAACACCCTGGATGTATTTTCCCCGCGTGTATTGGGAACAGACATCCCGAGCTATCCTGACCATGGAATACGTTGCCGGGGTAAAGGCATCCGATAGGCAAAAGCTATCTGAAAACGGGCTTGACGGTACACTGATTGCCCGTCGCGGTGCCGATGCTTTTCTTGAAATGGTGCTCAATCACGGTTTTTTCCACGGAGATCTGCATCCCGGAAATGTAATGATCCTTCCGGATAATGTTATCTGCCTGCTTGATTACGGCATTGTAGGGCGGCTGGACGAAGAACTCAAAACCTTCCTGACTGATATTCTTTCGGCCATCGTCAATCGCGACATGGACGAAGTCGTATCGCTTCTGCTCTTTGCCGGAGATATCTCGGACAGTTTGGACAACCGCGCTCTTAAGCGTGATCTGCTGCATTTCATTGACAGCTACTACGAAATCCCGCTTAAAGAAGTTGAAGTGGGACGGATGTTAATGGAGTTCATTGAAATCATAACCCTTTACAGTATCAGGATTCCGCCCGACTTGATGCTGCTCGCCAAGTCACTGGTGTTGATCGAGGGGATGGGGCGTGCGCTTGACCCGGTCTTCGACATGGTGGCGCATCTGCGCCCTTTCATCGTAAAAGCCCTCCATCAGAAATTCTCTCCCTTGTACATTTCGCGTGATATCAATCAGATCCTCTCCTCGTATTTGAACCTGGCACGCAACATTCCTCGCGACCTGAAAGAGATCATTAATCGTATCAACCGCAACAAGTTCAAGATTGACCTGGAACATCGCGGCCTGGACAAATTTACCGCCGAATTCGACCGCTCCATAAACCGCCTATCGACCAGCATGATCCTGGCGGCAATGATCATCGGCTCTTCAATCGTCTTGCAGACCGATAAAGGTCCAAAGGTCATGGATTTTCCGGTCTTCGCCTTTATCGGGTATACTGTGGCCGGGCTGGTCGGGCTCTGGCTGGTCTATGCGATTATTAGATCCGGGAGGATGTGAGGAATGAAACCGGAAGAACATGACTCCGGTCAGGACGTGATTAAAAGATGTTATGTGGCGAAAGGCTAGCGGTGAGGCTCTTTAGAGTTGTCGTAAACGCGCGCAGAGCGCAGGCGCTGATCTCCGATTTGTGAAGAGATATCATGTCGTTCCACCTTTTTGTTGACTACGAGTTCCTCAAAACCGACGTACCCTGACTTTGCAAGTTCAGCCACTATTTTGACAAACTGCTCTTTATCTTCGGGTGACAGTGAATGAAAAGAGTCAAAACGCCCGGACCTTCCTAGGTTATAAAAATTATCAACCGCAGTAAACACATCGTGGGACACTGATAAATCTACCGATACCGCACTGTCCCTGCCGGATTGTACAGAATGATTTTGTGTCACTTGCGACAAGGTCACTTGATCAACAGTTTCATGGTGCAAAATTTGTTGATTTATCAGGGGATGTGATTGAGAAGGTACATTTACTGTTGCCAGCATCTTCTCGCGCAGAGTCGAAAGAGTAGTAATCATATTGATGTCCTTTCCATATAAATTTATCGGAATAAGATGCAGAAACTGTAACTTTTGCACTCTCAGTGTAAAAAACATTTTTTCGGGCAGAACCCACAAGACGCTTATTCATTGTTCTTCTCAATACCAATATTGTTGCAGCCATGATACAATGCCGCATATATGAAATGTTTTTATGTCAGTGTGAATTTTAAAAGGAGAACATACGATGAGAAGAGTTTCAGTAATAGCAATTGTTTTGAGTTTGACGGTTTTTATGTCCACTATAGCAACCGCCGGAATGGGTGGAGGATGCGGTGATTGCATGCAACAGGGTGGGGCGCCTTCTGACCCGTTCCGGAAATTTCAGGCCGACACCATTGATCTACGCCAGGAAATGATGAACAAGCGTTTCGAGGTGCAGCGTGAAAATCTGAAGGGTACACCCGACATGACAAAGGTCGCCGCGCTGCAGGCCGATATCAAGACTATCCAGGCAAAAATCATGAATATCCGTACCTTAAGTGGTCTGCCGGATGACAAGTTCGACGGCGAATGTGGCAAGATGATGGAAAAATGCGGCCAGAAGAAGGGCGGCTGCGACAAGAAAGGGATGGGCGGCTGTAATAAAGCGCCCTGCGGTGTCCAGTAAGTAGTCTGCAGGGATTTTTTGAAAAGTGACCTACTGTATCCGCTTATGCTGAACGTGTAAGTTAAAACCCTATAGATTGACATCAGCGCTCCATTGCAGTACTGTAGCACCCAACAAGGCCCTGGGGGAGTTCGTTCGAACTGAGATTCGTCTGTTGCTAAATTTGCGCAGCGGGAACCCTTTGCACCTGAACCGGGTAATGCCGGCGTAGGAAAGCGGCTTGCGGGATAATACGTTATCCAGCCGCCTGATGTCATATGTCAGTGCGGTTTTTTTTTAGTAAGTTAGAAATTGTTTCTGCGTTTTTTTGCAGAAACAATTTCGTGAACTAACTTATCCCGTTTGTCGGGGCGAGGAATTGCAGCATGAACGATACGAAACCATTTCGCCTGGTCGTTAATAAAGCTTTGCAGCCGCCTGATATTTCGGGAGTTTATCTGATTACCGACCAGGGTGGCTCCCTTATTGACAGAGTTTGTCAGGCGCTTCGGGGCGGAGTATCGGTTCTGCAGTACCGTGCCAAGGGGAAGGGGCACGACGAGTGTGTTGCGGAAGGGAGCGAGCTGAAACGGCTTTGCGCCCGCTTCGGCACGACGTTCATCGTCAACGACGATATTCGGCTTGCAAAAGAGCTGGATGCCGATGGCGTACATATGGGACAGGATGACGGCGATATCGGTGCTGCCAGGGCTCTGCTCGGAGCTGATAAAATTATCGGCAAGTCGACCCATAACCTGGAAGAGGCTGTACGTGCAGAGCAAGATGGCGCCGATTATATCGGTTTTGGAGCTATATACCCGACCGGAAGCAAGGTCGTTTCGCATCTCCCCGGAGTTGAAGGGCTTGAGTCGATTCGTGGGGCGGTAAAAATTCCGATCGTGGCGATTGGCGGTTTGACTGCCGGAAATGCCTGCCGAGTAATCGAGGCTGGTGCCGACGCTCTGGCTGTTATTTCATCGGTGCTTTCAAGTCCAAGGCCCGACTGTGCTGCTGCGGAACTTTTACTGCTGTTTAATCGTGTTCGCCCCTTTCCGCGCGGAGCTGTATTGAGTATTGCGGGTAGCGATTCAGGGGGCGGAGCCGGTATTCAGGCCGATATCAAGACGATTACGCTGTTCGGCGGTTATGCCGCCAGTGTGGTGACCGCCTTGACCGCTCAGAATACCCGTGGGGTCTCTTCGATCCACGGGCTGCCGCCAAGTTTTATCTGCGACCAGCTTGACGCAGTGTTATCCGATATTCCGATTGATGTTATCAAAACCGGAATGCTGCATACTCCGGCCATAATTTCGGCATTGGCGGAGCGCTTGGGTGAACGGAAGGTTATCATTCCAATGGTTATCGATCCGGTCATGATTGCCAAAGGTGGGGCAGCACTCCTCGAACGCGAAGCGGTTCAGGTATTCCGTGACCAGCTGCTGCCGCTGGCCTATCTTCTGACCCCCAATGTTCCAGAGGCGGAACGGCTATTTGGGAAAACGATAAAAAACGAATCGGAGATGGAACAGGCCGCCAGAGAACTTCACGCCATGGGCGCGGCCAATGTTCTGGTCAAAGGAGGGCATCTAGTCGGTCGCCTCGCAACAGATATCCTCTTTGACGGCAGTAAGTGTCACCATTTCAGTTCCGAACGGATATTCACCAGCAACACTCACGGAACCGGCTGCAGCTATGCATCGGCTATTGCCGCCCTGCTTGCCCAGGGGGAACCGCTGCTGACGGCGGTCGAACGCTCCAAATTATTTATCAGCTCTGCTATTCGTCTTGCCCGGGCACTCGGGAAGGGGCACAGCCCGGTTAACCATTTTCTGGCAGCGCGCGAGCTGTTGGGAAATTGATATAACCTGAGTGAAATCAACCTCCCTCTATGACGGTTATGCAATCCCCTCTCCCTGAGGGAGAGGGCAGGATGAAGGGGATTGAGTTGGATTATGTAACACTGTTGCCTCCCTCATCCGGCCTTTGGCCACCTTCTCCCTTAGGGAGAAGGGAATAGCGAGAGAAGAGTACTAAACTGGAAAATTGATAGTAGTTTCGAACTTTAATAAAAGGATTATGCACATGACTCAGCTTGAATACGCCCGCAGAGGCGTCATTACCGAAAAAATGCAGATTGCCGCAGCAGCAGAAGGTGTTCCCTCCGAATATATCCGTGACGGCATTGCAGCCGGCACCATTATCCTCTGTCATAACATCAAGCATGCCAACGGCACTCCGCTGGCGGTCGGAGCCGGGCTGCGCACAAAAGTCAACGCCAACATCGGCTCTTCATCCGACGACACCGATATTGAAAAGGAGCTGGAAAAAGCCCGCGTGGCGGTCAAATACGGTGCCGATGCGATCATGGACCTTTCAACCGGCGGTCCGGTGGACGAAATAAGGAAAGCCATCATTGCCGAAACCGGTGCCTGTATCGGCAGTGTGCCGCTGTATCAGGCCGCCCTCGATGCGGTGCGTAACAAGAACAAAGCTATTGTCGATATGACTGTTGACGACATCTTTGCCGGGATCATCAAACATGCGGAGGATGGGGTCGATTTTATCACTGTCCACTGCGGGGTGACGCGCGGCACTGTCGAGAGGATGAAGAACGAAGGGCGCATTATGGACGTCGTATCGCGCGGCGGGGCCTTCACCATCGAATGGATGAGCTACAATAACAAGGAAAATCCGCTTTTTGAACATTTTGACAAGCTGCTGGAAATAACCAAAGAGTACGATATGACCCTTTCGCTGGGGGACGGTTTCCGCCCCGGCTGTCTGGCCGATGCGACCGACCGGGCTCAGATCCATGAGCTGATCCTGCTTGGCGAGTTGACGCAGCGGGCTCAGGAGGCCGGTGTGCAGGTCATGATCGAGGGGCCGGGACATGTGCCGCTCAACCAGATTCAGACCAACATCCAGTTGCAGAAACGGCTCTGCCACGGCGCACCGTTTTATGTACTCGGGCCGCTGGTGACCGATATCGCGCCAGGCTACGACCACATTACCTGTGCCATTGGCGGCGCCATTGCCGCTGCTGCCGGTGCCGACTTCCTCTGTTATGTGACCCCTTCCGAGCATCTCTGTCTGCCGAATGCGCAGGATGTGCGCGATGGCGTCATTGCCACCCGTATCGCCGCCCATGCCGCCGACATCGCCAAGGGTGTCAAAGGGGCCATGGATAAGGATATAGCGATGGCAAAATGCCGAAAAAAGCTCGACTGGGAAGGACAGTTCGCCTTGGCGATGGATCCGGACAAGGCTCGTGAATACCGTGCCAATTCGCCGGTGTCGGATCATGGCGCCTGCACGATGTGTGGAGAGTTTTGCGCTTATAAACTGATGGATGACGCGATGAAGAGATAACATTTATTCTGTAGCAGATATTTTTTAAGACCTCCCGTCTGTTTGAAAGTCGGGAGGTCTTTTTGTATGCGCTTTTTTTGATTTGACCGTAACGATTCTATAGTTTAGACTGTGTTTAAACAATTATGGGCGGGAGTGCAATTCATGGCACAGGTAGAAGCGGTTCTTGATCTGAAACAGTGGGGCAATAATCTGGGGGTGCGCCTGCCGCAAAATGTCGCGCGTGCCGCCCATCTGCATGTCGATCAACGGGTGCAGGTTGCCGTGGTGGAAGGACGTGTAGTTATCACCCCGGTTGACGATGCGCAGATGACCCTGGAACAGCGGCTTTTTCGGTTCGATCCGGTCAAGCATGGCGGTGAAATGATAGCGACCGACGAACCGTTAGGGGCAGAAAAATGGTAGCGCCGACAAGGCCGGTGGTTATCGTTGATAAAAAACCCTGGGTCCCGGAGCGGCAGGAGATCATCTGGATTAACTGTAATCCCCAGTCCGGTAACGAAATGCGCGACCTGCATCCGTTTCTGGTGCTGTCGCCGCGCATCTTCAACGAGCGCACGTCCTTGGTTATCGGTTTGCCCATGACAACTGCCGAGTATAATGCCGACAATCCTTTTGCCGTGGTTGTGGGTAATGCGCGGGGCAAAAAAAACGAGAAGACCAGTTACGTGCTATGTCACCAACCAAAATCCTTTGACTGGCGTTGCCGCAAAGCATCGCCCCATCCGCTTAAACACCTGTCGGATCATCTTTTTGCGGAGGTTTGCGCACGTTTGAATCAGATTGTTCAGCTTGCTTAAAGCAGTTTTTTATAAATTGCGGAATACTCGAATTGCATCGATTCGGTGAATAAATAAGACCTCCGAGGTTTCTGAAACCTCGGAGGTCTTATTGTGTGAGCATTATGACGGGAGGTTAGCTCAACAGATGCACGAACAGCCCGCTCCGCAGCTTCGGTTCGAACCATGTTGATTTTGGGGGCATGATCTGATCTTGATCGGCCAGTTCGATCAACTCGGCTATCGAAGTCGGATGAAGGGCGAACGCGACGGCATATTCGCCGGAGTCGACCAGTTTCACCAGTTCATCATTTCCGCGTATGCCGCCGACAAAATGGATGCGCTGGTCGGTGCGCGGGTTGTGAATGCCGAGCAGCGCGGACAGGAGTGCGTTCTGCAGGATTGAAACATCCAGTCGACCAACGGTATCATTCTCGTTGACGATTTCAGTATGGGCGAGCAGCTGATACCAGCTGCCATCGAGATACATGCCGAAGTGGTGGCGCTCTGCCGGAATTACCGGAGCGGGGGATGGGTGTATTTCAAAACTGCGCCCGACCAGAGTGATGAACTCGGCAACGGTGCGGCCGTTCAGATCCTTGACGGCACGGTTGTAAGGCATGATGTTGAGCTGGTTTTCCGGGAATACGACGGTCAGGAACGAATTGTACTCTTCAAAGCCGCTATGACTGGGGTTCTTGCCGCGCTTGAGCTCGCGCACCCGCCCTGCGGCGGCGCTGCGGTGGTGGCCGTCGGCGACGTACAGTTTCGGGATGGCGGCAAACAGGACGATCAGGCGGTCGATCAAGGTCTGATCGGCGATGATCCAGGCTGTGTGGCCAACCCCGTCGTCCGATACGAAATCGTATTCCGGCTGACCGGTGGTAACCCCATCGATGATCACTTCCACTTCGGCGCAGGAGCGGGAGAGATAGAATACCGGTTCGTCATTGGCATCCAGATAGTCGATATGTTTGACTCGATCTTCTTCCTTGTCGGCCCGGGTGTGTTCGTGTTTCTTGATAACTCCGGACTGGTAGTCGTCGACGCTGGCGCAGACAACCAGGCCGGTCTGACTGATGGCGCCCATCCGCTGGCGGTACACGTAGAAACAGTCGTGACGGTCCTGTGTCAATATCCCGCGCGAAATGAATTCGCCGAGATTCACTTTTCCTTGCTGATACACGGATTCATCATGCGGATCGAGATCTGCCGGAAGATCGATTTCTGGTCGGGAAATATGCAGAAAACTATGCGGGTTCCCGGCCGCCATGGCACAGGCCTCCTCGACATTCATCACGTCATATGGGAGGGCGGAAACTTTTTCTGCCAGCTCTTTGGGGGGGCGCAGTGCCCGGAATGGTTTGATGATTGCCATAACTACCTTTCTCCTCAAATCAATTTAACAGTAAAGGGGAATCTTCTTGATTGCCAAAATCAAATCCCCCTCAATCCCCCTTTCTTAAAGGGGGAGGCTAGAAATACCTTCGTGCTCCGACAAAACGCTTCTCAAAATAGTTTTCATTGACTGTCGACACCCGGATATCTTCTCCCCGGCGCGGGGCGTGCACGAACTTGCCGCTTCCGACATAAATGCCGACATGGTTGATATTATCCGCTGAAGATCCGAAAAAAACCAGATCGCCATCCTTTAAATCTTCTTTGGTTACCAAATCGCCGGCTTTGAACTGATCTCGGGAAGTACGCGGAATACTGAACCCGCACAGATTGTATACCGCCCGTACAAAGCCGCTGCAATCCATGCCTTCCACCACGTTGTCTCCACCCCAGCGATAGGGGATACCGACGAAGCGTTCGGCGGTGCGGGCAGCGATCGCCCCCATGTCCGAATTGCCTTTTGGCGGTTTAGGCACAGGTTTGTCGGTGGCCTCTTTTGGGACGACCGGCTGGAGCGGAGGGGAGGGCTTGCGGATTTCATCCGGAGGCGATTTTTGCAATCCCGGCCCTTTTGTCCGGCTAAAGACGACTTCGTTGGGAGGGGCTATGTAATAACTATTGATCAGACGTTCGGCCACAAGTTTCTTGGCCGCCGCACGAGCCTTTTTATCGCTGGGGAAATCGCCGAAACGGACGGCATAGACGCCGTTGTCCTTACGGAAATAGAACGCTTCAATCCCTTTTGACTGAAGCATGGATGTAAACCGTTCGGCATTTTTTACTTCGGTAAATGCTCCCATCTGGATGGCGTAGCCGAGCCGGGTTATGCCGATAGATTTTGCGGCATGCGCTGCAAGAGAACAGAGACAGAGCAGCAGGAATGTCAGTAGTGCGCGAAAAACCATTGGGTCGCCTGTGTATGCCGGGAATCACTTTCTATATTTTTTCGCAGAAAATGGTTCCGCCAACGCACGTATCCTAAGGAGAAAAGTGCAAAATATTACCGGTTCATGATACTAGCCGTAATTGGAGCGGCGGTAAAGCAGAAATTTACCCGCAAAGCGGCATATGGCATTGACAGCAGCCATACTTTTAAGGTAGTTTCTCATATTCCAAAGGCGTCGAATGCCGGAGGTCGACAGTGCCATTTTAGCTCAGTTGGTAGAGCACATCACTCGTAATGATGAGGTCGTCAGTTCGATTCTGACAAATGGCTCCACTATCAATAAAGGGTTACCGTTTGAGGCGGTGGCCCTTTTTGTTTACGCTCTTGGGAGATATTGGTTCCATAAAGGATTGTGATGATTACCACCGCCAATCAGCCGATGTTCCGCTTTCTTGCCGTCCTTACGGCCGCCTCGATGGCGGGATTGCAGGGCTACACAATCCTGTTCAACAATTACGCCGTTGAGACCGTCCATCTTGAAGGTCTCCATGTCGGTCTGATCCAGTCGGTGCGTGAGATACCGGGTCTTCTTGCGCTTACGGCGATTTATGTCATGCTGGTTGTTCGCGAACATCGCCTGGCATCTTTGTCAATAGCGCTCCTCGGTTTCGGTGTCGCCCTGACCGGCCTTTTTCCATCCTTCGGTGGTTTGGCGGTCACCACCTTGATCATGAGTTTCGGGTTTCATTATTATGAGACAGTCAATCAATCATTGACTCTTCAGTATTTCTCGACTCACCAGTCACCGCTGGTGATCGGGAAACTTCGCAGTCTGGCGGCGATTACCAGCATCATCTCTGCCGCCACCATCTGGTGCCTCGGCTTCGTCATGAATTACACAGGTATATTTCTGGTGGTGGGGGGAGTGGTATTTCTGGCGGGCATCTGGGCAACTTTTCAGGACCCTACTCATGCCGATGTACCGCCACAGAAACTGCGGATGTTTCTGAAGCGTCGATACTGGCTTTATTACCTGTTGACCTTCATGTCCGGCGCCCGGCGCCAGATCTATATGGTCTTTTCCATGTTCTTGCTGGTAAAAGTGTTTCACTTCTCGGTTCAGGCGATAACGGCGCTCTTCATCATCAATAATATTATCAACTGGGTCATAAACCCGATGATCGGCAGGGCTATCAACGCTTTTGGAGAACGTGCCCTCTGCAGCGTCGAATACATCGGGGTAATCATGGTCTTTTTGACCTATGCCTATTCATCATCAAAATGGGTTGTCGCGGGTATGTACATCCTCGACTACATTCTGTTCAACTTCGCCGTGGCAATCCGCACGTATTTCCAGAAGATTGCCGATCCTCAGGACATCGCTCCGTCATCGGCAGTGGGGTTTACGATCAACCATATCGCTGCTGTCTTCCTGCCCGCTCTTGGCGGATATCTCTGGATGCTGGACTATCGCATTCCTTTCCTCATGGGTGCCGCATTGGGCGTAGTTTCCCTGCTCCTGGCCCAGTTCATCAGAGTGCCGTTACATAAAGAGGCAAAGATGCCGCAGGCATGACGATCTCTCTTGCCGCAACCTTACGATCGGATTTTACCCCTTTCGAATTATTCCGACAGTCCGTTTGAACCAATCTACTATCAGGCCGATCATATACAGAGCAGCCATTGGCAGAATAAAGGCGATGATGCAGAGCCCTATGCCGATAGTGCGCGTTACCGGTAGATCGGAAATTGCTTCCCGGTAGTTGGTGTCGATCTTTGCGAAACCGGCATTTCCTTCAGGTCCGATGTGGTATTTGGAGCGAATTTGCGCAATCCAGGCGTCATACCCCTGCAAGCGGGCACTCTCGAAGATCTTCCTGGGGGATTCTCCGGCGAAGGCGAGGCCGTCGTAGCGAAGAACCTCTTCCGTAACGTTAAACACCATTTTGCGTTCTATACTTTCCTGGTTGGGCATGAGCAGCAGATAGGTTCCGGCCAGCATCAACAGATATACTAATGTGGTCGCAAGCCAGAGACGCTGCCATGATTTAGGCTGCAACTTCGGAGACTCCGGCACTCCCCATATGCCGGAAGGGGACTTTTCGAGGGATATTTCAGTGGGCGACTCGTTTTTTGAGGTCATACGGACAAGAATACGGTTTTGAGAATATAATTATTCACTCTACCTTCGGGGAAATAATTGTTCGGTATGACGATGATGGCTGATGCCGTGGTCACTGCTATACTCCGCGTGGTAACTATTTGTTAATCGCTTGTTTAAGAACGGTGCTTGGCTTGAAGGAGAGAATTCGCCTGGCCGAAATGGTAATGGTCTCGCCTGTATGTGGGTTACGGCCGCGCCGGTTGAATTTATGTTTCACGATGAAACTTCCGAAACCGGATATTTTCAGGTTTTCACCAGACTCAAGAGTCGTTTTCATAATAGAAAAAACAGCCTCCATCATGTCGGTGGCCTCTTTTTTCTTAACTCCGGTGCATGTCTGGATTTTTTCCACGATGTCAGCTTTGGTCATCGACATTCCCCTCCGATATCTGAATAGTAAACGGTACAGCTCATATCAGAAATCTTTTTTGAAAGCTATTGATTTTATGGATGATGAACACTTTTTTGTCTTAAAAAGTGATAGTTCAGGCCATATGTGTATTAAAGGCTACAATGGGGGATATTTGAATATTTGCCGGTTATATCGAAATATTGCTAACTCGTTGCAACCAAATAGTTTACAATCAACAGGTAAGCCGCACAGCCGGTAAGGAATGATTTCTTCACAACCGCATCTCGAATACATATTTAAGGGAGGTCTGTAATGAAAAAACTTCTTATGATCCTGGCAATTCTGTTCGTGGCAGCCAATGCGGAGGCTTCCGTAAAGACAGAAATTATTGAGTATAAACAGGGCGCTACGGTCCTTGAAGGGTTCCTCGCGTGGGATGATGCCACAACCGCGCAGCGTCCCGGTATCTTGATCGTGCATGAATGGAACGGCATAAACGACCATATGAAACAACGGGCTGAAATGCTGGCCAAGCTTGGCTATGTTGCCTTTGCCGTCGATATTTACGGCAAGGGTGTTCGCCCAGCTATGCCGTCTGAAGCGGGCAAAACGGCGGGCATCTATAAAAATGACCGGCCCCTGATGCGGGCCAGAGTAGAAACCGGATTGGAAGAGCTGAGAAAACAGAGATATGTCGATCCGCAACGCATTGCCGCTATCGGTTATTGCTTCGGCGGCACGGTGGCGTTGGAACTCGCTCGTGATGCCGCCGACTTACGTGGTGTCGTCAGTTTTCATGGCGGGCTGTCAACACCAACTCCACAGGATGCCAAAAACATCAAAGCCAAAGTGCTGGCGCTTCACGGCGCTGACGATCCTTTTGTAAAAGCTGATGAGGTGGCCGCTTTTCAGGATGAAATGAGGAAAGGCGGGGTTGACTGGCAGTTTGTCAGCTACAGTAAAGCCGTTCACAGCTTCACCAACAAGGCTGCCGGCACCGACAACAGCAAAGGCGCAGCTTATAACGAGAAAGCGGACAAACGCTCATGGGAAGCGATGAAGACATTTTTTGCGGAAATATTCAAATAACAACAAGGAGCACCATCATGAATGAATTCGATTCCAGCTACCCCCGCACCTCGGAACAGGTAATAGTGAAACAGAATACCCTCATCCGGCAGGTTTACGCCTGGATGGGAACAGGACTGCTGGTTACAGCCTTCATGGCTCTGGTAACACTCTCTTCGCCTGCTGTTTTTTCGGCAATTACAGGGAACCGCCTGCTGTTTTACGGTCTTATGATCGGGGAACTTGCTTTGGTGTTCACCCTCTCCGGTGCCATCAACCGGTTGAGCGCAACGACCGCAACTCTACTGTTCGTCGCATACTCGGCACTCAACGGTGTAACCCTCTCCATCCTGGCTCTGGTCTACACCGCCAATTCAATTGCTTCGACCTTCGTTATCACCGCAGGTATGTTCGGCGCCATGAGCATCTATGGCTATATGACCAAGCGCGACCTGACTTCGTGGGGAAGCTTCCTGTTCATGGGACTTATCGGCGTGGTGATCGCCTCGGTAGTAAATATCTTCGTAGCGAGCAGCGCTGTCTCCTGGGTCATTTCCGGCATCGGCGTGATTGTCTTCACCGGCCTGACCGCCTACGATACCTCGAAGATCAAGGAGATGGCCGCCCAGGGAACGGAGGGGCGAAAACCGGCCATCCTCGGCGCACTGACACTCTATCTCGATTTCATCAACCTCTTTCTGATGCTGCTCAGGTTTACCGGAAACCGTCGCTAAGGTGCTGTAAAAAATGGCCGGAGTTTACTCCGGCCATTTTCATTTCTATTCCACATCCCCGACGTTTCGCCTGACCCCCATCAAGTATGCCACCACAAACTCTTCGAGATTGCCGTCCAGAACCGAATCCGGGTTGCCGGATTCGACGCCGGTGCGCAGGTCTTTGACCATCTTGTAGGGGTGCAGTACATATGAACGGATCTGACTTCCCCAGCCTATATCCTTCTTTTCGGCCGCAATTTCGGATGCCTTGGCGTTGCGCTCCTCCACCTCGCGTTCGTACAGCTTGGCCCGCAGGACCTTCATCGCGGTGCCGCGGTTGGATATCTGGCTCCGTTCAGACTGGCACGCGACAATGATGCCGGATGGAATATGGGTAATGCGAACGGCCGAATCGGTGGTGTTGACGTGCTGGCCGCCTGCGCCTCCCGAGCGGAAGGTGTCGACCTTCAGATCGGTATCGCTTATTTTAATGTCGATATCTTCCTCTTCGATTTCGGGAAAAGCGTACATCGAGGCAAAGGAGGTGTGGCGGCGGGCGTTGCTGTCAAATGGGGAAATGCGTACCAGGCGGTGAATACCGGCTTCCGCCCTCAGGTAACCGTAGGCATACTCGCCGCTGACGTTGAAAGTCGCCGATTTTAACCCGGCTTCATCTCCTGCCTGATATTCGGTGATTACCGTCTTCCACCCTTTTTTCTCGCAGTAACGCAAGTACATGCGCAGGATCATCTCGGCCCAGTCCTGGGATTCGGTGCCACCGGCTCCGGGATTGATGGTGATAAAGCAGGAGTTACGGTCATGGGGACCGGAGAGCATGCGCTGGAACTCGGTGGCCTCGACCTCCTTTATCAGCCGGTCGGTCATTTCTCCCACTTCCGCAAGAGTGTCGGCGTCCTGGGCTTCTTCCCCAAGTTCGATCATCACGCGAACATCTTCCAATTGACGCAGCAGGCCGTCCCAAATCTGGACAACTTTTTCCAGCGTCGTACGTTTTTTTATGATTTCCTGGGATTTCTTGGCGTCGTCCCAAAAACCGGGTACGGCCATGATCGATTCGATCTCCATGATCGATTCACGTTTGACTTCTATGTCAAAGAGACCCCCGAAGCTTGGCGATACGCTCTTCACAATCCTTCATTTTTGCTACTTCTTCTCGGTACATGATGGTTACTCCTTAAACGTGATTTTCTTTCGTTTGATCCATACCAGCAGGGCGACTCCTGCGGTCAGCAGTACACAAAGCCAGGCCGGAGCGTCGCCGATCGTAAGGTATAACGATCTGCCGCTCCCCGGCTGAATTTCACCGGTGCGATACCCTTCCACGAAGATGCCGGTCATGGTGCGGATGTAGCCGTTCTGATCGATAATTGCGGTCACGCCGGTGTTTGCGGCGCGGATCAGCGGCGTGCGTGTCTCTACCGCGCGAAAGGTCGAGATGGCGAGGTGCTGATAAGGTGCCGACGACCTGCCAAACCAGGCATCGTTGGTGATTGCCACAAGAACGCGGGCGCCGGCCTGGACATATTGACGGGCCAGTTCCGGAAAGATGACTTCATAGCAGACCTGAATGCCGAGTTTCGTGCTCCCGGTATCAAGAGGCACCGCATGCTCGCCCGGCGCGAAATCGCCGATGCCGACGACGATCTTGTTAACAAAGGTCAGTATGCTCCCGAGCGGCACATATTCGCCAAACGGCACAAGATGCAGTTTGTCGGCGCGCCCGATTGTCTCGCCACGCGGCGACACCATAAAGGCACTGTTCAGAAAGGTACTCCTGCCGTTGCGGAGTTCATGAGCAGGGCTTCCGAACAGCAGACAGGCATTCATCTCACGTGCCAGGTTCCTGATCCGTTCCGCTTGAAGCGGTTCATCCTGAAAGAAGAACGGAACGGCACTCTCAGGCCAGACGATCAGATCGACCCCACCTTTGGCTGCATCGCGGGTGAGTCGCTCATAGGTATCCATCGTGTACTCGCGAAACTCAGGGCTCCATTTGACATCCTGGGGAATATTGCCCTGGATCAGGGCCACTCGCAGCGGCTTCGCATGTGATGACTCAGCTACGTTCAAGCAGTCGAAACCGTAGAAGAGAGTGGCGATAAGGAAGATCAGGATTACCACCGCACTTTTTACCGGGTAGGGGACGCCGGCGCCGGAAACCGCCCGCAGAGCGCGGTACAGGACGATGTTTGCCAGAACGATCAGAAAAGTGATGCCGTAGACTCCGGCCAGGTCGGCAATCTGGATCAGCGGCAACGTGCGGAATTGGGAGTGGCCGAGCATGGCCCAGGCAAAGCCTGAAAACAGGAACGAACGGATGAAGTCAAAGGCGACCCAGGCGACCGGCAGCGTAAAGGCGGCCTTGACGCCGCCGAGTTCCCCCAATCGGGCAATGCAGCTGCTCAGAGCGTAGAACAGCGCCAGCCAGAGAACCAGCAGCAGATAGGCAGGTATGCTGACTGACCAGGGGAGGTGCCCGTATTGGGTGAAGACGATGTTGAGCCAGTAGAGAATGATGGCGTACGCGAAAATGCCACAGGTGAGGCCGATGCGGAAGGCTTCTTTAGGCGAACTCCCTTCCAGGGCGATCAAAAGCGGAATCAGAGCTATCCAGGCCAAAAAGGAGAGACCGGGATTCGGGAACGAGAGAGCGATCAGAATCCCGCTGGCGATTGCCAACACCCCCCGGCGGTCAAACAGCTGTTTAAGTAATGAAAAAGATATCAGAGCTTTCACTCACGCCCCGGATCTTCTGCCGGAACGCTGCTTAGACGGCTGATAGCGACCTTTTTTACCCGTCGCAGATCGGCATCAACTATTTTCATGCATAATCCGGCGCCTTCGATGGTATCTCCGATAGCCGGAATCTTCCCGGTCAGGTGGAAGGCGAGCCCACCGACGGAATCGAATTTGTCACGCTCAATCAAAATATCAAAATGCTCTTCGAGCTCTTCGACCGGGAGACGCCCGTCGGCTGTTATGCTGCCGTCCGGATTAACGGTCAGAAGCGTCTCCTCGCTATCATGTTCATCCTGAATGTCACCGACAATCTGCTCCAGCAGATCTTCAATCGTTATCAGGCCGGACGTGCCGCCGTACTCATCGATGACAATCGCCAGATGAATACGTTTATGTTTGAACTCCTGCAGCAGCTGCTCAAGGTTTTTGGACTCGGGGATAAAGTAGGGGGGGCGCATTATGCCGCGAACAGAGAGGCTGCTTTCATCGATGCCCCACTGCTTGAGGAGATCTTTGGCATACAGCACGCCGATGATATTGTCGATCGAATCTTCGTAAACCGGAATTCGTGAATGGCCGCAGGATATGATTATGTCCAGCAGTTCCCGTACGGTGGCATCAACGGTGACGCAGGCCATTTCTGTTCGGGGTACCATGACTTCCCGTACAATTGTCGTGCCGAGAGAGAAAATCGAACGGATCATCTCGCTCTCTTCCTCGTTAACCAGGCCTTCCTCTTCGGATGCCACGATAAAATCGTTGATATCCTGTTCGGTTGTCCTTTTGCGTCCGGTTACAAAACGGCTGATGCGCTCTATAATACCGGACCTTCTACTGTTGCCTTCTTCCACTCGCTTTCCCTCCTGATCGTTCCGTGCGGGCTGCTTTCTGACTAACTTCGCGCTGTGGTTGTCTCACGAATAAGCTTTTGGCCGGTTCACCGGACAATTCGCGTACCTCAGCGTCCGAAAGATAGCGAAACTGTCCTGCTCTGAGTGTGCCGAGCATGAGAGAGCCGTAGCGAATCCGTTTGAGGCGTACCACTGATAGGCTGACAGCTTCGCACATTCTGCGCACCTGTCGATTGCGTCCCTCATGAATTGCTACCGAAATCCAGTCGTTCTGCTCACCGCTCTTCACAAGACTGACTACCGCCGGTGCGGTCTTGCCATCCTCCAGTTCGACCCCTTCCGCCATCCGCTTCAGCTGCTGATCGATCACCTTGCCGCGTACCCGGACATGGTACTCCTTCTCGATTTCATGGCGGGGATGCATCAGGCGATTGGCCCAATCGCCGTCATTGGTCAAAAGCAGCAGCCCCTCGGTGTTGTAATCCAGGCGTCCCACCGGATAAACACGATCCGGCACGTCTTTCAGCAGGTCGGTAACCAGCGGGCGATCCTGGCTGTCTTTTAATGCGGTGATATAACCGGGAGGTTTGTTGAGCAGGATGTAGAGACGATGGCTTTCTATCTTCAGCGGCTTGCCGTCAACTGTGATGGTGTCTTTGTCCGGGTCGGCCTTACTTCCAAGTTCGGTAACGACAACGCCGTTGACGGCAACCTGGCCGTTCAGTATCAGCGCTTCGGACGCCCTTCGCGAGGTGATTCCGGCAGCGGAAATAATTTTTTGCAGACGTTCGAGCATTTCGGTTCCTTAATCCCGATAAACAGGATAAGTGCGCTAACGAAGTTATTTTCTGCAAAAAATCGCAGAAAATAACTTCTAGCTTACTAAAAAAACAGGGGCGGTTAAACCGCCCACAGAGTTACTTTTCTATTCAGCCAACCGTGTCATGGCTCTGAACTTCTTGTAGCGCTCCTCCACCAACTCATCACCGGAAAGCTTGTTCAGCTCAGCCAGATTACGGGCAATCGCCTCTTTCATGTTGGCCGCTGTGGCTTCGTGGTCGCGGTGGGCGCCGCCGACCGGCTCCTTGACGATCTCATCGATAACGCCCAGTTTGATAATGTCCTTCGCCGTAGGTTTTAACGCCTCTGCTGCCTGGGCGCCTTTAGTGCCGTCCGACCAGAGAATGGCGGCGCAACCTTCCGGAGAGATAACGGCATAGACCGAATGCTCCAGCATCAAAATACGGTCGCCGACGGCAATGGCTAACGCTCCGCCGGAACCGCCCTCGCCGGTGATGCAGACGATGATCGGGGTTTTCAGGCTGGCCATTTCGCGCAGATTGCGGGCAATCGCTTCTGCTTGACCGCGCTCTTCGGCTCCGATGCCTGGATAGGCGCCGGGGGTATCGACAAAAGTGATGACCGGCAGCTTGAATTGCTCGGCCATCTGCATCAGACGCAGCGCCTTGCGGTATCCTTCAGGATTGGGCATGCCGAAATTGCGGTAGACCTTCTCCTTGGTATCGCGCCCCTTCTGGTGTCCGATAACCATTACCGGTTGGCCGTCGAAACGTGCCAGGCCGCCCACTATGGCGTGATCATCGCCGTAGTTCCGGTCGCCATGCAGCTCGATAAACTCGGTGAACATGAGATTGATATAGTCCTGAGTGAAAGGGCGATTGATGTGACGGGCCACTTGAGCGGTCTGCCATCTTGAGAGATTGGCAAAGATATCGGCCCGCATCTCCTCCACGCGCCCATCAAGAGCAGCCACATCTACGCCTATATCCAGGCCGCTGCCTGCCAGCGCATTCAGCTCCTCGATTTTCTTTTCCAGTTCAACGATAGGTTTTTCAAATTCAAGATAAAACGGGGTTGCCATATTTGTCACCTCATGTGTTTACTCAAAAGTCGCGGCATTATACCCTAACAGTCTCTCCACTTCCAGCCTTAAATCATCACTGGCCGCTACATTCATTGCCGTTGTCAGCGGCATGATGGAACGACTCCGTGACGGAATCAGAAACTGGATACAGGTGGGTACACTGCCGGGATGCCGTTCGATGATCTCCTTGAGAAGTGTGATTTGCACTGCCGGAGTTTCATCGGTACGCAGGATGAACGACACTTTTTTGGTTGTTTGAGCTCTTGCCTCGGCGAGCAGCTTGATGTCGCCGGCCGGACCGCGATCACGCTGGAAGCGTTTGCCGTTATTTTCTTCGCCCCCCTTCATTATCAGCACCTTGCACCCTTTTTCCCCCTTTTCCAGCTTGCCGACTATCAGCAGCGGGTCATCGGATTTTAAAAGAGGAGAAGCGATTGCGTAGATGTCGGAAAAAACCGTGATTTCCACTGAGCCGGTCAGGTCTTCGATAGTTACGAAGCCCATCCGGTCCCCCTTTTTTGTCGTAATCTCCTTGAAGGCGGTGACGATGCCGCAAAATCGCACCTCGCTCCCTTCGGCCATTTCCACCATGCTGGCGATGTCGGTGTTGGAGAGGCGCTTGATGTCGTCGATGTAGCGATCCAGAGGATGGCCGGTGATCAGGAAGCCGAGCGCCTCTTTTTCATAAGCCAGTTTTTCCTTGTCGTGCCATTCGGGGGTGTTGGGTAGCTTCATGCCGCCGCTCGCATTGCCTCGCGCCACCTCTTCCGTGCCAAACAGTGAAACCTGGGCGCTGGCTTTTTCTTCCTGGATCTTCTGGCCATAACTTGAAGCCGCTTCCAAACCCTCCATCTGGGCGGAACGGGCCGCTCCGGTGGAATCGAACGCGCCGCACTTGATCAACGATTCGATCACACGCTTGTTTACCCTGCGCTGATCGACCCGTTCGCAGAAGTCGTACAAATTTTTGAACGGACCTTCCTTGCGTGATTCCAAGATGGCTTCGATGGCCCCTGCTCCGACATTCTTTACCGCGCCGAGGCCGAAACGCATTGAAGTGCCGACTACAGTGAAGGAGAGCCCGGATGTGTTTATGTCCGGCGGCAGTACCTCGATACCCTGTTCGCGACAATCGCTGATGTTCTTGACGACCTTGTCGGTGCTGTCCATGTCGCAGGTAAGAAGAGCCGCCATGAATTCGACCGGATAGTGAGCTTTCAGATAGGCGGTTTGGTAGGCGATCAATGCGTAGGCGGCTGAGTGCGACTTGTTGAAACCGTATTCGGCAAATTTGTGCATCAGGTCGAAAATAGCCTCGGCTTTTTTGGGATCGAGTTTGTTTGCTTTGGCGCCATCGAGGAAAAGTCCCTTTTGACGGGACATCTCCTTATCATCTTTCTTACCCATGGCACGGCGCAGCAGGTCGGCCTGCCCGAGCGAATAGCCGGCCAGCGAACGGGAAATCTGCATGACCTGTTCCTGATAGACAATGACCCCATACGTATCCTTCAGGATCGGCTCCAGCTGAGGCAGGTCGTAGACCACCTCTTTGCGGCCATGCTTGCGGTCGATGAAGTCGTCCACCATGCCGGAACCCAAGGGGCCGGGACGATACAGGGCGCAGGCGGCGATGACGTCTTCAAAGCAGGAGGGCTTCAGCTTGATCAGCATTTCCTTCATGCCGCTCGATTCAAGCTGGAACACTCCGGTAGTATTACCGGCGGTAATCAGGTCATAACTGGCCTGATCGTCGTCCCGCAGCGTAGTAATGTCGAACTCCGGATCTTTCCCTTCCCGCACCAGCTTAACGGCGTTCTCGATCACGGTCAGGTTTTTGAGCCCCAGAAAGTCGAACTTGACCAGACCGACCAGTTCGACATATTTCATCGAGTACTGGGTGTTGATCGAGCCGGTTTTCTGATCCTTGTAGAGCGGCAGGAATTCTTCCAGCTGATCGGGCGCCACCACTACGGCGGCGGCGTGGGTAGATGCATGCCTGGTGAGCCCTTCAAGGCAGAGGGCGGTATCGAGCAGATCCTTGACCTGCGGATCGGCGGCGCACATCTCCTTCAGTTGCGGTTCCTGCTGCAACGCCTTGCTCAGCGTCATTTTAAGATCGTCAGGAATCAGTTTGGCAATCCGGTCGACATCGCCATAGGTCATATTCAGTGCGCGGCCGACATCCCGCACCGCCGCCTTGGCGCCCATCGTTCCAAAGGTAATGATCTGGCAAACGCGGTCACGACCGTACTTCTCAACCATATACTGGATCACCTCGCCACGGCGGTCCTGGCAGAAGTCGACGTCGATATCAGGCATCGAGATACGTTCTGGATTGAGGAACCTCTCGAACAGCAGGTTGTAGGGGAGCGGGTCGAGATCGGTTATCTTGATCGAATACGCCACCAGCGAACCGGCGGCCGAACCCCTGCCCGGACCGACCGGAATCCCTTTGTCCTTGGCCCAGCGAATAAAATCGGAGACGATCAGGAAATAGGCCGGAAACTTCATGTCGCGGATACAATCCAGCTCGATTTCCAGCCGGTCGAAGTAGGCCTGCTGCTGCTCCAGAGTCATGTCCGGATACTTGGCCAGGATGGTTATCATCCGCTCTTTAAGCCCTTCGGTCGCCAGATCCCGCAGCATGTCGTCGTGATTCTGCCCGGCTGGCGGGTCGAAGTGCGGGAAGTAATAGGTCTTGCCATCCACCGGCAGATCAAGGTTGCAGCGTTCGGCAATAACAAGAGTATTGCTGACCGCTTCCGGAGCGTAGGAAAAAGCTTTGGCCATCTCTTCCGGCGACTTGACGTAGAACTCGTCAACCGAGAACCGCATGTGGGTCGGGTCTTCCATCGTCTTGCCGGTCTGGATGCAGAGCAGTACCTCATGAGCACGGGCGTCTTCACGATTAAGGTAGTGGCAGTCGTTCGTAGCCACGAGTGGCAGCTTCAGCTCTGCCGCCACCTCCATCAGCCGCTTGTTGACGACATCTTGTTCCGGGATGGTATTTTCCTGGAGTTCGATGTAATAGCGGTCCGGGAACAGTTCACTGTACCAGCGTGCGGTAGCGACGGCATCTTCCATCCTGCCGCGGCCGCACTGCATCGCCACCTCCCCCTTGAGACAGGCGGACATCGCAATCAGCCCCTCGGACCGCCCCGAAAGCAGCTCTCGGTCGATACGGGGGCGGTAGTAGAATCCCTCCTTGTATCCGGCCGAGGTAAGGTAGGAGAGATTCTTGTACCCCTGCATATTCTCGCAGAGCAGAATCAGATGGTAGGCCGCGTCAGAGATCCCCTTGGCGTCCCTTGAAAATCGCGATTCGGGAGCAAGGTAAAGTTCACAGCCGATAATCGGCTTAACGCCGGCCTTCTTGCATTTCAAATAAAACTCCGCCGCCCCGAACATGTTTCCATGGTCGGTGATCGCGATCGCCGGTGCATTATGCTCTTTGGCTTTGGCAATCAGGTCATCAAAACGGATAGCGCCGTCGAGCAGCGAATATTGGGTATGGAGATGTAGATGAACAAAGGGGGAAGAGGATTTATTTTCACTATTTTCGGGCGTTTCCATGCGGTGCTGCCTCCAGACTAATCAATGAGGCTGAATTATGCCTCATGCCTGGATATGGTGTCAAGGAAAGGGATTTGCGGCGCAATTATATGTGTGATAGCAGGAGGTTGTCATGTTTATCGGTTTAGCATGGTTTGTATTACATTTGTCACCGCTTACCCCCACCGCCAGAGAGAGAGGATCAGTATGATTACGAGGACAATGGTAAGGTTCATGTATGCCATGAAGTAGAAAACTTTCTCATGCAGCTCCATTTTTAATGGTCCGGCGGCGGTGAGTGCGCTGACCTCTTTCATTGCCGACACTTTGTCCTCTCCATGTGGGGCCAGTTTAAGGGCTTCCGTCAGATCGGTACCGGCATTGTGCCGTCCCATATGTACGCCCTGTTTCCAGAATCGGCTTAATGTTGCATCGTAGATTTTTCCTTCAAAAGCAAAATAGGCTGGGCGGCCTTCTTTGCCGTCGCATGAAGCCAGCTCTTCAAACGTCAAATTGCTTGATGCGTCGGGGGAAAACGGTTTCTTCCTCTTTGCCTTGAGGCGCGGTCCGATTACAGTGATGACAATAACCACGGATATGACCATTACCAGAAAGAGGAATATCTTTAATAGAAGAAGAATGCCAAAGCGGGTGTGGAAGAGGGTGCCTAAAGAGTTGACCCGGAAAAAAGTCAGGATTATACCGGTTATCCCCATGGTGGCCATCGAGACGACGCCGACTTTCAATTCGCCGCGTGGCAGGCCGCTGGCCGCATAGGCCGGTTTGAGGACCAGATGCACATACAGGATTGTACCGAACCAGAAAATAGCTGTCAGGAAGTGAATATAGCCAATAAAAAGACGAAACCCTTTGATGAAAATGTTTGATTTGACGTTTTCCGTCTTGTTATGGATAGTTACTGAAAAAGCCTTGCCAGCCTCGGTCAATTCGCCGCCGCCCCCCGGATCGAGGTGGCAGGTAGCGCAGATCCGGCCGGTCTGCTTGGCATATTCCTCGGTGGCAAGGAGCCGCTCCGGGGAACAAAGCATAAATGCCATGAAAAGAAGTGCGCCGACAAAAAGCTGTAGAATTACTTTTGACATACGTCCCTCTGTTGATTTGCCGATCCCGCGAGCAATGTATATCAGACGGCGGCATCTTGGCAACGCTCAAAAGAGAGGCCCCGTTTTCAATATGGAAGCGGGGCCTCTTTCATCGTCAATAGATGGTATTGTTGTTTATGTCATCTCCCCTGCTGCCGATTTTGCGACAATTTCCGGTATCGGTATCCCGGATTTCCGTAGCGCATCCAGCATCGCCTCTCCCATTCGGGTTGGACTGGCAGCAACGACCACGCCGCACTCCCTGAGAATGCTGATCTTGTCTTCAGCTTTTCCCTTGCCGCCGGTTATGATAGCGCCGGCATGTCCCATTCGCTTGCCAGGCGGGGCGGTGACGCCGGCAATGAAGGCGGCTACCGGCTTTGTCATATTCTCCTTGATCCACTCGGCGGCCGCCTCTTCCGCTCCGCCGCCGATTTCGCCGATCATGAAGACACCTTCGGTGTCCGGGTCCTGATTAAAAAGCGTCAGAACGTCAATGAAATTCATGCCGATGATCGGATCGCCACCGATGCCGACGCAGGTTGACTGGCCAAGTCCGACATCGGTCAGCTGTTTTACCGCTTCGTACGTCAGAGTGCCGCTGCGCGAAACAACACCGATTTTCCCCTTCGTATGGATATGTCCCGGCATGATACCGACTTTGCACGCGCCCGGAGTGATGATTCCTGGGCAGTTGGGTCCGATCAGGCGGGTTTTGCTTGTCTGCAGAACCGCTTTCACCGGAACCATGTCGCGAATCGGGATCCCCTCGGTGATGCATACAGCCAGATCGATACCGGCATCGATCGTTTCCATGATGGCGTCAGCCGCGCCGGGTGGCGGCACGAAAATCATCGAAACAGTGGCCTCGGTGTATTTTAAGGCTTCGGCAACCGTGTTGAAGACCGGAATCCCTTCGATATGGATACCGCCTTTTCCGTGAGTGACGCCTGCTACGATATTGGTGCCGTAGGCGCGGCACTGCTGAGTGTGAAACAGGCCGCTCCGTCCGGTAATCCCCTGGACGACAATCTTGGATTTGTTGTCGACAAGTATCGACATGATCTACCGTACCCCTTGTCCCAGCATCTGGACAATTTTTTCGGCGCCGTCTCCCAGCGTTCTGCCGATCTGTACGTTCAAACCGGATTCCTGCAACAGTTTTTTCCCCTCTTCAACCTGACTGCCGTCCATGCGGACCACGATCGGCATGGTGCAGCCGACCGCATCGGCCGCCTCGATGATCCCCTGCGCTATCACGTCACAGCGCATGATACCGCCGAAGATATTGACAAAGATCCCCTTAACATCGCAATCCTGCAGGATGATCCTGAACGCTTCGGCCACTTTTTCCCTGTTTGCGCCACCCCCCACATCCAGGAAATTTGCCGGTTCGCCGCCGCACTCTTTAAGGACATCGAGAGTAGCCATGGCCAGTCCTGCGCCATTGACCAGGCAGCCTATCGTGCCGGACAGTTTGATATAGGCCAGGTCATACTTGGCGGCGGTGATTTCCAGGGGATCCAACTGCGAGTAATCCATCATATCGGGGTATTCGCGATGGCGATAGACGGCGTTGTCGTCAAAAGTGATCTTGGCATCCATGGCCATCAGCCAGCCGGCTTTCGTCACCACCAACGGGTTGATTTCAATCAGGGCGCAATCTTTTTCCTGGCAGACGCGGTACAGATTCAGGATCAACTCAACGCAATCCTCGCAGATTGTTCCGGTCAGACCCAGCGCCAGGGCAATCTTGCGGGCTTGATAGGGGCGCAGGCCGGTGAATGGATCGATGGTTAGTGTAATAATTTTGTCAGGATACCTGGTTGCAACCTCTTCGATGTCCATACCCCCTTCGGCAGAGGCGATCAGGATGTAGCGAGAGCTTTCGCGATCGAGCGTGATGGAGAGATAGAATTCGCGGGCGATCTCAACCGCTTCTTCGACCAGAATACGACGCACCTTCAATCCGTTAGGCCCGGTCTGTTTAGTCACCAGCGAGCGCCCGAACAGCTCCTTGCCATACTCCTGGGCCTCTTCCGGATGGTGGATCAGTCTGACGCCACCCGCCTTGCCGCGGCCGCCGGCATAGATCTGGGCCTTGACAACGCAGTGTCCCCCCATCATTTTGGCGGCACGTTCAACCTGGTCGGAGGTGAGCGCAACACGGCCCCGAGGAATCGGGATGCCGTAACTGCTGAGTATTTCCTTGGCCTGGTACTCATGAATATTCATGATGCACACTCCAGCGGACGGACTAATGGGAAGGTTTAGCGGTGAGGTCTGAACGGTTATTTACTAAACTGAGGATTGGAAATCCGGCTGTTATGCCATCTCGGCAATAGCTTCGTTTTCCTTGTACGAAATTTCCTTTGTGCGCAGCATGGACGATCTGCCGTCAAATATTCCCCCTTCGGTTATACAGAAACGTACGGAAAATATATCTCCGCAGACATTTCCGGTATGCTGGATATCGACCCCCTCAGTAGCACGGATATTACCGATGATCCTTCCACCGACGATAATCTGTCTGACCGCCACATCTCCGGTGACAACCCCTTTGGTGCCGATAATCAGGCAGTCTGCGGTTACACTCCCCTCCAAAGCCCCGTCAATCCTTACGGTCCCTTTAGAGGATATTTCTCCCCAGACTGACGAATCGGCTCCGATAACTACTTCCAGTTTTTGTTGTTTGCTGAATAACATCCTAAGTCCCTCCAGGTTAACGTATTGGCAGAAATCAACTGGCGTCCTGATCTTCAGGATGGTTTTTGTGAAGCTGCTCTCCGATAAATTTGGAAGGGTTCACGTAAATGCCATCCTTCCAGACTTCGTAGTGCACGTGCGGGCCGGTAGCGTTGCCGGTTGCGCCCGTAGTGCCGATCACCTGGCCGCGTTTCACGGTCTGCCCGGGCTTTACATCAATGCGACTGTTATGGGCATAAACCGTGGTGTAGCCATGTCCGTGCTCAACGACCACAATCTTTCCGTTCCCCTTGCTCCAATCGGCAAAACTGACTATGCCGTCAGCGGTGACATGTATCGGTGTCCCGTTAGGCGCTGAAAAGTCCACACCACTATGAAATTTCTTTTCGCCAGTTTGCGGGTGTATCCGCATGCCAAAACCGGAACTGAATTTACCATCCACCGGCCATCCCAGCGGAGTAGCACGGTAGGTATTCTGCTCCTTCGCCAGATATTTTTTGATATCCGCTACCGATTCCATGGATTCACTGATCTGGCGCTTCAACTCTTCGACATTTATAGAACCGTCATTTTCTTCCTGTTTAACCGCATTCAGAACCTTTTTTCTTGAGCCTTGAGATATGAGTTGCTTCAGCTCCACCTCCGATGCTTTCAAAGAACGGATGGTTGCTTGTATAGACTTAAACTGTCCGCTCATATAGCTGTGCTCTTTTTTCATCACATAGTAATCCAAAACATGGGAAGAGAGAGAAACGGTGTAGACGATACCCAAGCAGACAAAAACGAGAAGCAGCCCGAACAGGGCGGATGGCATACTGAAGCTCAGTGAAGTGGAACGTGAGTGGGGAACAAGCATGATGGTAATCGGTGTAAATAACCTTTTCAATAATGGGCGGAGCTTATGCATAATACCTCCTCGCTCAAACTGAATTCATTCAGATACACGGATTATGCAATTAAGAATTTCCTCTATAGCACGTTTAGTTGCACTAATACAAAGTTTTTTTACATAAATTAACCTGAATCGTTCTAAAAGAGCGCTTGCGTTTTCAGT
>CAIYDX010000335.1 GCA_903925005.1 uncultured Geobacteraceae bacterium | reverse complement strand
TGGAGATAGCAAAATGACCACGGCGTTGTTGGACAGGGTAACTCATCACTGCGAAATAATCGAAACCGGGAACGACAGTTGGAGAATAAAAACGAGAATCAATAAGTGAAAACTACTACCTGGGGTGGGTCAATTTTGGACGCCGATGGTGGGTCAATTTTCAAAGCCGATTGACAATTAACATTTCTATACTACAAGAATTTTACATAGAATAAGGGTGTAATCAAGCTTTTTGAGACAGCTAATATAAACAAGGGTGAGCAGCAGGAACAAATCCAGGGGGGTAATCTCAGGTGAATCATGTCAAGAATTCCTTAGTGGCATGAAAAAGGTAAGTGAAAAACAACTGATTGAAGAGACGAAAAAGGGCACCTCCGAGTAGATGCCTCTAGTTTGATGCTATTGGTTTGGTTTTATGTTACCGCGCAGCGGATTAGTTCAACATCGGCGATTTGAAATAAAAACGCTTATTTGGACGTGTAAGTGACCAGTGAACCTGTTCCATCATTTGAGGTTGCTGTCGTTGCTTCCTGAACGTACGCAAACGAACCGCTGGATGAGGTGCTTCCCTTTGTCAGTCCGAGGTACATTGTGGGACGATTGGGGTTGGTCACGATGGCAACAACTCCAGGGACATTAGAAACTGAGCTGACTGGAATTGTGGACAGCACGGTGGTGGTGCCTGCACAGACCATATTTGCGCTTGATCCAGCATTATTGAACACAAGGTTAGTTTGGCCGTTGGGGCAACTTCCGCCCGCAGACATATTGAGTGTGAACGTCTTGCCTGCGAGATAACTTTGGCCGAAGGTAGTATCCAATGCTACAGTCGAACTGCTGCCTGAATTGACGACCGCAGGTGGTATGGCGGTATTTGACACCGACCAAGTACTAAGAGAACTTGTCGCATCATCGTAAGTAATTGTAGTGGTTTGTACTAGAGTGGGATAGTTTACGTTATTTAGAGTATAGCCTGCGTAGTTCATGGTGATTGTGTTGTTCGGCGATGATGGAAGCGACCAAGTGATATTCGGGTAATTATTCTTTTGCGAAGGTGCGGGGCTGCTGCCAGTGAAGAATATAAGTGACCCGTTGGGGTTGTAATAGTGGATATTGTATTGATGGATGGGATTGTTGCTGGTAAGCGACGTGACGAATACCAACCCCCCTGGCACTTTGGTTGTCAACGGAATAGTGAGTCCGGTGGACGCAATGTTGCTGATGGCCGTTGTAAGATTGGTGGTGACAGTATCGATAAATGACGATGTAACCGGGGTTGTTGGTGTCGCTCCACTGGTAAATGCGGCAGCACTTTGAACGGCAGCTAATGTGTTTGTAACATTAGTGGTAACTGTGGGATCTGCTCCACCCGGCAAAACATTCCCATTGGTGGCAATATAGGTATTGAGAACTGCCGTATTGGTGCTGTTCAACGATATTCCACTTAAATCGAGGGTGTTAGCACTAGTGCTGTGATTGAGTGCCTGTGCCACTTGCGCTATTTGGTTTCCATTAGGCATATTCAATACGAAAGTAGTCGCGTTGCCGCCGGAAGTGGGTGTGGTCGGCGTGGTTGAACCAAGCTGGACGGCCAAGCCAGCAGCATTTGGAATGGAAAATGTGACCGTATCGCCAGCTTGATAAGTGTAATTGCCGTTTGCGTCAGTTATTCCGGACAAACCAGATGGAGTTGCCGTATATTGCACTCCCTTGAGCGGTGCATCAACAAAGTTACCTGTAAGCGAAGTTGAATTCGGTGCAGTCGGCGTACTACTGGAAGTGCTGCCACCTCCACTGCAAGCGGCGATTGAAATACTGAAAAGAATAATCAGGTAATGTTTTATCGTCTTCATGTTACTTCTCCTTTCATTTGGATAAATATCTAATTTTGCGTATTCGACAAATTCTGCCAGTTTGGGATTAGACCACCCAATATCGTAAATATATTCAACATAGGTTCCTTCCTTATCCTTCAACCCAACAGAAGCCCGGTTTTCAGTCCATCCGGAAAAGATATCGGTAAAGGTCAGACTGTACCTTTTCCCATGAGTCAACGCGATGATTATGCATAGACCGAAAACGTCATCAGGTAATTCCCCCTGATTCCAATCGTCATATCATCATGGTTTGCCGATCTTGATTTGCTTTTGACGTGTTTTGGATCAGAAGAATGGGTTTTGCTCCCCGATGCTTTCACTGTGTTGATTTCGGATGCCTGTTTTAGCATGGATTTTCCTCCTACTCATTTTAAACAAAAAACCCTTCTTTTTGTTGAAAGAAGGGCCATTGATGAGCCCTCTTTTCGGCAACCCGACAATCCCTGAAGGACTCGTGGCTTTGCGTCCCTGGATTGCTCCAGGTTTGCTATTTACTGAGAGGCTTATGTCTTGTTTATAATCTTATTCCTGTGGATTTTTTTTTTGCAAGGACATAATTAGGACATGCGAAGTGACTCTTTATGCGGTGGAAAACTACCGCTCATCGTGCAGATTGAGGCAGTTACCATAATATGTTACTTAAGAGAGCAACTCATAAGAGCAGCGCTTACCCGACAAGCTTGTAAATACTCATGATTGTTTGTATAGATTCCATTGTTGCGCGGTAAAAATACCAGATGAGCGCGATAATTGCGATGGTGAGTCCAATTTTCCATGCGCGTGATGTATGTGGTCGCCACCAAATCAGTGGTAGAGCCAACGGCCCTACAGAGCCAACCATAAAAATGATAAATGGGTTTCTAAAATACCAAGGCATTTTATCAGGCTTGCGTGATGAAATGGAACCATCAAGGAATTCCCCACAGTGCTTACACTTTATCGCGTCATTTTGAATCTCTTCAGCACAGAAGGGGCACTTCTTCATTTATACTTCCTCGGTTACTCTTCTTCGTCAGCCAATTCTTCATCCGAGTGATCCATTAGTTCAGGGTTCGGGAAATTCGGTATTTTCATTCCAAAGCATAGTCCCATAGCGCTCAGAAGTTCTTTTATCTCGGTAAGCGAGTTTTTGCCGAAGTTTTTTGTCTTCAGCATTTCGGACTCAGATTTTATAACTAACTCGCCGATAACCTTAATCCGCGCATTCTTCAGCGCATTACCAGAGCGAACCGAAAGCTCGAAGTCAGTAACCTTGCGATACAGGTATTCATCAAAGTCTGTATCGACATCTTGCGTGCCCTCATCTATCGGTGGAACATAGTCCTCATCAAAGTTAACGAATATCGCCAGCTGTTCCTTTAAAATTTTGGCTGCATACGCTACAGCATCTTCAGGCGTGACACTACCGTCGGTCCATACTTCGAGGCATAGCTTATCATAATCGGTAAGTTGACCGACATGCGTGTTAGTAGTTGTGAAATTTACTTTTCTGATTGGTGTATAAATTGAATCAATAGCGATCGTATCGACAGGCGCTTTTTTACTTCGATTACGTTCGGCAGGTACATACCCTCGGCCCGTTTTTATCGTCATCTCAACATCAAGATTAGCATCATCTCAGCAGGTAGCGATGTATTTGTCCGGATTCATCACTTCAACATTATGCCCGGTAATAATACTGCCAGCAGTGATAACACCAGATCCTTTGCACTTAATGTGAACAGTAGCTTGATCTGCAGAATGCAATTTAAAACGGACTTCTTTCAGATTTAAGACGATTTCAGCGACATCCTCGGTAACACCTTGAACGACCGAAAACTCGTGCAGAACACCTTTGATTCGCAGCGAAGTAATTGCGGCACCCTGAATAGAAGAGAGAAGAACACGCCTCAGAGAGTTGCCGAGTAAAGTTCCAAAACCTTTTTCAAATGGTTCGGCACAAAACTTACCGTATGTGGTTGTAAGTGTATCTGAATCAACCTGCAGTTGCGACGGCTTTATTAGACTATGCCAGTTGTTAAACATTGATACTCCTTCGTATTGTTAAGAAAATAATGTTGATTAGCATGTTCAAGTATGGATTCTCAAGCAGAGCTGCAATACATGTGCAGTCGGAATCCGTACATACTCTCAGATAATACGTTTTTGTGACATCAAGGTTTTGTCACCCCCTGTAACGTGATAAGCACACTGGCTCTACGGGGGGGCTTTTCCCGCTGACCGGTGCTGCTGTTTGTTGAATATTCTGTGTTCTCGCAGTTAGTTTTATCTGGTTTTGTCAAGTGCGTACGGCCTGTTGCCCAAACTGCTTTTACTTCGAGCGTCAAAAAAACCTTCTGACTCCCATGATTCGCGGTGCGTAGTTCTCATCCGTAATCGGCGTGGTCCTGATTACATCTCCGCGTTTCGGGGCATGGACAAATTGGCCGCCTCCCACATACATCCCGACATGCTTGATATTTTCTGGTGAAGGCCCGAAGAAGATCAGGTCGCCTTCCCGTATCTGCCCCGGCGTAACGGCTTCGCCGAGCCGGTACTGATCGCGGGCGATACGTATCCTGATCTTGAAACGGTAACACTTATGGAAAAATTCTAGAACATATCGATTATTTATTCCAAAGTTGGCTGGAACAGCCCTCTCTTTATTTAACTTTAAAATTTTGTCAACATATCATTCTCAATTCTTACTGTACATCAATATTCTCCGCACTATCCGGACGCCACGACGGCGGATTACATGGCTTCCAGCCTTTTCTAGCAGAGGCACGGCGAATCAGCCAGCACTCCGCTCGCCAACACATTGGCCTACGTTCCTCATGAGGAGCTTGCTGATGGCTGCCACACAATCTATGATTGAGATTGATAGTTGCGCAAGACAGGCAGTGAGTGTATTACGGATAAAGTCAGTTCATGTAAGGTCAAATTGCAACGATCGAAAAAACTGACATCACGATGTCTGAGGTAGCTGAGCTTACAGTGGAATAATGACGGCTAATACTGAAAGGGAGTACAAAATGAAACAAGTTTTCCTATCTCTGGTTTTTGTCATAGGTATTTCGTCGGCGGCAGTTGCACAGCAAATAGCGATCCTCGATTCGAATGCAATTGATACACAACATTTTGCAGCTCCTCCTGCACCAGGTAGCTCAGTTGACGTCACCGATCTGGAAATTGTTCAAAACTTTGATATGACGCGGACACCCGACATGTGTCAAGATGCCGAAGCAGAAGCGAAGCTGTCGACTGATTTCATTTTTGGCGCTCCACGTGGACCATTGACCCCAATTGAGTTAGCAACTGTATCGAAGCTACTGGTGAAGGTTGCAGCTGATACTAGCTACTTTACCGAAACTATTAAAAAGAAGTTTTCGCGTCCACGACCATTCATGCGAGATGTCTCTCTGAATCCGTGCGTACCGCGTTCAAAATCAACATCCTATCCAAGTGGCCATTCATCTGTTTCAAGAGCCTGGGCTCGTGTGTTAGGCTCTATTTATCCGGCAAAAACTGCCGAATTACTTACACAATCCGACAAAGTAGCTGAGAGTCGCGTTATTGGTGGAGCACATCACCCTTCAGATATACAAGCTGGTAAAAATCTTGGGGATATGATTGGCGAAGCATATTTGAAGAATTCCGAGTTTCAAAAGTGTCTGGCAGATCACTCGACTTGCAATTCAATTGGCGAAATTCCTAAACGTGTGCCAAGATACTGATAAAAATATTTATCGTAATTGTCGACTATCCTTGATTGATGTCTGACTACTTAATAATCTGTCTCGAGTTATCCAAATCATTCAATGCTGAGGAGCGTATTGATCATGAAAATATGTAAGGCTGAGATGCTGTGGCTCGTAGTCCTGTTCATAATTACGATTATTTTGGTTGGATGGCAGGAAGCTATAGCGACCCCTCTTACAGTGACTCGTGAATACACTTACCGTGCCAGTGAAGCGGACAGTAAGATTACATGTCGAGCCATTGCCCTGGAACAAGTTAAGCGCCTGCTCCTGGAGGAACTGGGCACCTATCTTGTTAGTAATACCGAAGTGAAGAACTCGGCACTAACCAAGGACGAGATCGTAACCTATACCGCTGGTACTGTCGCGACGGTAGTAATCAAAGAGGGTTGGAACGGCGAAGAATATTATCTGATGGCAAAGATCAGCGCCGATGCCAATGAGGTGGCCAAGGCAATTGCTTCAATGCACGAAGATCATGAGAAATCGGTCGAACTAGAGCAACTTCGAGACCAATCTAACGATTCGCTTAAGGAGATCGAAAGATTGCGCCAGGAATTGGCCAAAGCTAGGTCATCTGCTAGGCAGGGCAATACGGTACAAGTTGTAACTGCACAGAAAGATTATAACCAAGCCGTTGCCAGATTGACGGCTAAAGAATATGTGGAGCAGGGTCTTCTTTTAAGGAAATCCGGCAAGCTTGAGGAATCAGTTAAGGTATTCGGCAAAGCGATAGAATGTGCTCCATCATGGTTTCGTCCCTATGTTACACGTGGAGCGACCTTCAATCTCATGAACAAGCCGCGCAAGGCCTTAGCAGATCTGGACCATGCCCTGCAGCTTAATCCGAAGGACATGATTGCAGTAAGTCATCGCGGATTTGCACTTCTGAAGGTTGGTCGGAGAGATGAGGGGATGTCCGAACTTGAACGGGCGATCTCGGCGGCACCGAAAAATTATATAGCAAATTCTAATATGGGATGGGCGCTTCTTCAAAGCAACATGCCAGGTGAGGCACTTATCTTCCTTACTAAATCGATCAATTTACATCCTAACGATAATGCAAGGGCCTATTTTTTACGCTCACAAGCTTTTAAAAGATTGGGCAAGAAACGTAAGGCTCAGGACGACTTGACGATTGCTGCAAGGCAAGGAGATCCAAAGGCCCGTGAATTTATGAAATGAGGTCTAAAAAGGGATCCTCTGTGGCAACAACTGATGAACCATAATAACGAACAATTATTAACACTGGAAGAGGTAATGGCGCAGAGAGAAAACAGGAAAGTATGGATTATTGATCTTTGTCAGTGAGGAAGCAAACCCCAATGCTTACCGAGTCTACCTGACTACCCTACATAAGTATTTTACTGGGCATAAATCTGAACTAGGACAAAAAAGTATGGCACATTTGTCACCCACCTCCGAGTCTGTTGGAACACCGTGACTCACCTTAATTAATGCACCTCCAAGGTGTTGATTGTCTGATTGAATGAACTTGAATAAGCTGATTATTTTGATTTAACGGCGATATTTCCAAATATTTTGGAATGAAATAACTTCTCAGATCAAATGAAGAAGAT
>CAIYDX010000334.1 GCA_903925005.1 uncultured Geobacteraceae bacterium | reverse complement strand
TGCCAATTTACTTGACGAAGTGACTGTCGCTCGTATTGCTTCGATTTTATATGATGAAAAATGGATTAACCGATGGGAACAAGTATCGAGCAGATCCGTCAGTAATACTATCAATACCAAGACTGGCCCTATAGATTATTTTAAAATTTACTGTGAACCGCCTATGGTCCAAAATTGTTCTTGGCGCGTACGTGGGTTTCAAACTGCAAGAGGGTTCTTTGTAATGCAAATATTGGGAATAAAATCCAAAGAGGACTCCCCATTTTCAGAAGTAATATGGACTCATCCAGATGCTACTGAATCTGAAAGAAACACGCCACCTAATAATCCGGGTGAAGGCGAATCAGGTAATGAAACATCCAGAAAAACTGCCCGTGGTGATGGCGAAACTGACTCCGATTCAGGTAGCCCAAAAGGGTTGACGCGGCCGGTAGTCATGCCAATTGATGTGGCCAATTTGGTGTTTGGAAATGTGATCAATGTTATTAAGGTGCCAAGAAAAAAGGAATCCAGTCCACGGCCTCATAAAACCGGATTTCCGACGCCTTCTGGTGAGCCACCTGAAGTGGTGCCAACAAAGCCTCAAGTGGTAACTGTTAATGATGAGCGCGGGACTGGCACGATAAAAGCTGCTGATTTTCTGCCAATTGATAAGTTAGTTGATATTCCACCAGAACTTGAGAAATTTATTAAAGCTGCTGGGGAAATAAAAAACGCCAAAGTTGGGTGTGAAATAAAATTAATTCCTAAAGATTCAAAATTAACTAAGTATTTGGAAAAATCAGGTAACTATGCACTGGTCCACGTCATTACTCCAGAAACAGCGAATTATATACTTGAAGTTGCGTCATTGAATGGTCATGGAATGTCTACGCTGGTGTTCTCACCTCCTGAAAAGACCACAGGTAGTGAGGCTGCTGTAACGCTCCTTACAAAATGTTTATCTTCATCAGGAAACTGGGATTCGTCTGCGTTATCGGCCAATAATATTGTAAAATATGTGCTAGTAAAGCATGTAGACAAAAATAATTTGGCAGAACACTGGGGCAACAAATTGTTGGCTGCTGTCAAGTCGCTGAAATTCATAATCAATAAATAATATATCACAATCAATGAACCTATAAAAAACAGTTGAGCCTTTGATATTGTTCCACCCTCCTGATATTGTGCTGCAATTTCAGATCAGGAGGCTCACCAAATGGGTGAATGTAAAAAAAACGTACATAGTTCCTTCTTCCCGCGTTGCAGTTGACACGTTTGCCGACCGTATCCAGGTAGAGTGGGATTCTGATGCCGCAGTCACTTCCCTTGTCCAGCTTCCGTTTTTTATCTAATTTCTAAAGGTCTGTGGGCTGTATGAAGCCTTTGTTGCCGACTGCCCTTTGCAGTTCAACAGCCCGAACGCACTTGAAGTTCGTGATGTGCTGGGTAACCTATTTTTGTCAGTCCTTGCCGGACATAAGCGGTATGCCCATATCTTTACGAATCATATCGTGTTCAGCCATTACCTTGTCAAATCAGTTGAAAGCCGGATGACAGACTCAAGCTCCTTTGTTTCTGACTTGGTCAGAATAACCGGGAGCATCCTTGCCTGCGGTCGTATATCGCGGGAATTTTTCAGCCAAATTCTCAGATTACTGTCGGTCCATCTCGCACCATTTCTGAACGTTTGTGGATAATATTTTGAAAATAGCCCGGACAGATTGGGGCCAACATCACCATTTCCAACAGCGCCAAGACGTTCACTTAGTATCCGATGGCAACTGCCACATTTCGCTGTGAAGATATCGCCGCTCTTTGTGCCGTTAGCAGTAAAATGTACCCTGACAGGAGCAGAATCAGCTGATTGGCGCCCCTGTGAACCGGCATAAATGACATTCACCAGCGTAGTTATCTGTCCTTCTTCAAGACCGAAATTCGGCATGTTCGTAACCGGGCGCCGAATCGAAAGCGCCAGTTCTTTGGCTGTTTTCCGGGAAGCTGAAACATCGAGACTCACCGAAAGCCGATTCCCGCGCCCCGCGCTGATATGACAGCGACGGCAGGCGAGCTGATCCAGCAAACGCTCCCCCTCCCTCATCTGCATCCCGTTGTTGATGGTAAAACGAGCATATTTCCCGGCACGCAGTCCGGCATGGGCAATATTTTTGCGTTCGGATGCAGGATTGCCGCGATGGCAGTCGCTGCATTGGCCTCGCTCCGCATAGTGGGCAGGATGGCACGACAGGCAGAGCTGCCGCGGTTGCTGTCCCCATACCGGGGCGGTTATCAGAAGCAGGGCAACAGCTAAAACATAAGTGACCAATTAGCCCCCCGGAAAAACATCGCTACGACCGTCAGCGCCACGATAGCCGCACCCAGTAAAACCGTAATTGCCGACACCAGCCTCTGTTCACGCGGAAACCAGCTGGCCCGGTGGATGTGTGTGCTGGCCGGAAGCCACGGGAGCAGTAGAAACAGACATCCCAGCAATAGTACCGGATAGACCATGTAGCGCGACCAGCTGACCATCTCCTGAATCCATAGCAGAAACCAGGCCGACTTGGCCGGATTCGGGGTAACAGCAGGGTTCGCCTGATCCTGAAGCGGCGCTGGGATCAATGCCGCCAGCAGCAGGAGTGAGACAACCAACAGACAGATCGAGCGGTTGATGAGCTTGAAAAAATGGGGAGAGCTTTTAACAAATCCGTTTTTCATAGATACGGCAGCACCCCCTTATTTTTTCTGACCCGGTAGAAATGCAGGAACGACAGCGCCAGCACCGAGAGCGGAATGATCGCAACATGCAGCGCGTAAAAGCGGAGCAGCGACAGCCCCTGCCCAACGCCGTCAGGCACCAGCAGGGAACGAAGGAAAGTTCCAAATGGCAGCGTAGCCAACAGTTCCATCCCGGTCTGGGTTGCCCAGAACGCCAGCTGGTCAAAGGGGAGCAGATACCCGGTGTAGGCTTCGAACAGCGCCAGGAAGAGCAGCAGACAGCCGACCACCCAGTTGAGCTGTCGCGGTCGCTGATACGCTCCGGTCAGGAGCACCCGCAAGGTGTGCAGCAGTATCAGCGCCAGCAGGGTATGGGATGTCAGACGGTGCAGGCTGCGAAGATATTTGCCACCCCAGACGGACGCTTCCAGAAAGAGTATCGAATTGAAAGCCCGCTCCGGCGTGGGCTGATAGTAGACCAGCAGCAGCATGCCGCTGGTCAGCATGGTCAAAAAGGCGGTGAAAGCCAGCCCCCCGAGACAGAAGGTATAGCTGAAACGCAGGTTACGCTCCAGCACGACACGGGGAAAGAGATGTTTGAGGAAGTCAGTAATCATGAGCCATACACCTTGATCAGCCCGTTTTGTTCAACCAGATCCAGCCTTTTGAGCGGTTCGGTCGCCGGTCCCAGCAATACCTTGCCCTGCCGGTCAAAGCGGCTGCCGTGACATGGGCACGAGATCGCATCCTCCAAGACGGTGACCGTACAGCCAAGATGGGTGCAGATCAGACTTAAGGCGTAAAAGCCGTTGTTGTCTCTCAGCAGCGCCAGCCGCTCGTTGCGGAACAGCAGTGCTCCGTTCAGCGGCACATCCGCAGCGGCAGCGCTCGCCAGCACCCGGCGTTTTCCGCTGCTGCGCGGAATCAGATACCGTACCAGCAGACCGCCCGAGGCGAGCAGCAGGGTCAGGGTCGTGATGAATGTTCGACGCGATTGAGAAAGGTTTTCCATTTTTCCACATATGCCTTTGTATAGTCCGGAGTTTTATTGTTCATGCGCAGATAGCGGGCGGCGTCCATGAATCTGCCGTTGCTGACCCGCTGGCCGCTCTGTTGCCAGAAAGATTTCAGCCCCATGCCATCCTTTTCGAGATTGTAGACCCGCCGCGATTCCGGCTCAAGCAGGAAGCGGGCAGGATTGTCGTGGCACCCTTCACAGGTTACACTCCCGCGCTGAATGGTGTGCGGGAAGTATGCCCGCCATTCGGCGGCCAGCAGGCTGTTTTCCGGACCGTTGTTTTTAGCTCTCATTATATCGGTATAGTAGGCGATAAACATCGGCCTGATCGGGCTGATCCGCCCCGCGGCATTGATTCCGAGCGGCGGCGCATCCTGTTTTTTCAGGTATGCACTGCGCAGGTACTCCGGGCTTGGCCCCGGCTTGAGATCGAAGTCATCTTTAAGACGCTGATCGCGGAAACGGAGGAAAAAGGTGCCGTATTCCTGAGGCGCCCAGGCCGAATGGCAGGCATAACACTCAAGCCGCTGCAGATGTGCTTGAATGCGGTGTTCCGGAACTTTCAAGCTCGGCTTGTGGCAGTCGCGGCACCCTTTTGACGATTTTTTACCCTCTGCCAGACTCTTCATGGAGTGGCAGGCTCCGCAGGTCATCCCTTTGGTATAGTGTACATCCGGGAGCATCTTCAGAAACGTTTCGCCGTTGACGGCAATGCCGCGCTGGTAGCGCATATTGTCTTCACGAGGAGCACGCCCGGAATAGTCCCACCCGGTATAATAGCCGTTATGACAGCGCTGGCAGGCCGCGACCGTCGGTTTTGTCAAACCCTCATCTCCATGGCAGTCGAGACACCCCTTCAAATGGCAGGAGCTGCAGTTCTTGTCCCAGAAACCTGAGTCGAACCTGGCGTAGCTGCGCTGGACAAACTCCTGTTCACCGCTCCGCTGCCCCATGGCGTGGTCGAATATACGTTCATGCCCCTGATGGCAGACAACGCAGCCGTTCGCCCGATTCGAGCGAGCGGCAGGATCGCTGAAACTTCCGCCCTGACGGTGGCACGAGCCGCAGGACAACCGGACGTGGGCGGCTGTTGCATTAAAGCTAATGGTCAGACAGAAGCCGACGATGACGATTATCATCCAACGCACGTTGGTTTATTCCTTTCCGGTAGATCGTGTCACGCGCAGTGCCGTGACAGGGGAGACAGAGGTTGACCGACAGAGCACGCTTCACTTCAGCACCGTTCAAGGGGCGGGCATTCTCTCGGGTTATGGCGGAGTAAGCGTTAACCCGGCCATCAGCCATCGTCAGAAAACCATCAAGAGGTTTACTGTCCGAGCGTTCGCAGATCAAAGTGCTCTTGATATTGTTCTGCTCGACGATATGCTGCCCGAAACCGAGAAATGCCGGGTTGCCATGACATTCGACACAGCCGAGTGCCGTTTTCCCGGTGTTGTGCGAGTAAAACGGCGCGAATCGGAGCTGTTGTTTCCCCTTGAACCGCGCAACATATTCGGCCTTGGACAGCGAACCATCCGCCTCGGCTACGGTGACAAAAGTCTGGCAACCGGGTGTCACCGGAGAAATTCGGCCACGCTGGTTGAGCGCCAGTGGGAAGGGGTAGATCATGCGGTAATCTTCGGTCTCGCTGAAGGCACCCGGCGTCTCCTCACTCTTGATGAAGTCCATGCCTTTTTTACTTTTATCGTAGCGGGTGTGACAGCCATAACATTGCACCGAAGTGCGGGAATGGCAGGCATAACACTCCAGACGTCCATGTCCGACAACCGTATGCTCCGGTGTACCGGTGATCACTTTGCTCCGATGCAGCTTACCACTCCGTTTTCCCTGCAGCCAGATCGAATTGTCTTTGTAGAACACGTTGGAGTAATTGCGCCCTTTTGAGGTCTGGATCATGCGCATTCCATACTGCACCGGTTGTTTGTAGGAACGAGACTCGCGTAGCGCCTCGTCGTTTTCCCGGGAAATTTCACGATAGCGCGGCACCTCCTTGGCGCTTCCGTGGCAATCCTCGCACGTCACCTCGGTTTGCAGGTACATATTCCGATAGGCAAAGCCGTCCCCCATCACATCACGAGATGTATGGCAGTCGATGCACTCCATACCTGCCGAAAAATGTACGTCAGCGGCGATGTGGGTTAGATTGCGGGCGCCGCTGGCCATCTCCGGCCCGGCTTCGCCTGCTTTGGTCGGCACCAGACCGTTGTTCCCGTCGTAGAGCCCCTGATAGGACAAGGCAATGCGGCCGCTCCGGTTGTGGCAGCGCGAGCAGACCTGGGTATCCGGCAGCGGCGACATGGCATGGTTGGCGGAATGTCCCGCTTTCCCCTTCATGTTCTTGTCGCCCCCTTCATACGTCGCGGTATCATTCCACGGAAAGTGGCAGGCGGCACAACCGGATGCGTGCGCCGCAGCGTAGGAGTCGCCGTTTGCTGTGCCGATGTGACAGCGGGAACAGGCTTTACGGTACAGTTCGCCGGAGAGGTTGTCCAGTTCTTCAACCGGTGCAGACTCGACCGGCTTGCCGGTAGGATCGAACGCTTTTCCTCCAGTCGTCGTGTACTGTTTTCCATCCTCCCCTTCCCACGTTAACTGAATGTTGCGAATCATGCCGGCGTTGGTCTGCATGATGTTTGATTTCACCCGCTCCAACTGATATCGGTGGCAATTTCCACACGTTTTATCCCAGTTTTCAACTGCCGACGGGTTGCCTGGGCCACGCATGGAGGCATGACTTTTCCCTTTATCGCGAGCCAAAGGGTCACCGCCGTGGCAGGATACACAATCGCTGTGACCTGCAGAGACCGATTCAACTCCCCTGTGACAGGAGACACAGGTTGAGGCGGGTGACACTGACGAGCATCCGGCAGTAAACAACAGCAACAATATCAATAAAAAGGGGGGTACCGGTCGGCATCCCCTTGTATATGCAAAGTGTGAGTGTTTGATGTTCACTTCCTCTATTGTTACCTGTTTCAGTACAGTGAAATTTCGGAGTGAATGAAGCTTGAACTGACAATTAATATATTCGCTTTTGTGAATAAGGCAAGCATTCTGCATTAAATTCTGCACTAATGCATGATAGCGGGCGGGGCACCCATCTCGAACCCGCGATCCAACAGAGTTATCTCGGCAAAACTTGCTAACGCAATCGAAGTATTCGGTTCAAGCCTCAATAGCCCGTTTCCCTGCGTAAGCGAAGCCAAACTGGCAGAACTTTGATTGCCGGTGCTTTTTGCACTGTAGATTCCATGCTCCAACGTAACCATTACCCTGACAAAATGTGGACGATCCCCACGATTCTTCATCGGTTCTGTCAGAGTAGCTCTAACTACCGGTCTGAAAATGCGGGAATGCCCCATCATCTTCAACATTGCCGGACGAACAAACATTTCGAAGGCGACCATTGCCGCTACCGGATTACCCGGTAAAGCAAAAACAGGTTTATTCCCAAGCACGGCAAATGCCATCGGCTTGCCTGGTTTCATATTAACCTTCCAGAAGAGTACGTCCCCCCCCAACTCCTGGATGGATTCTTTGACAAAATCCCTGTCGCCGACCGACACCCCGCCGGTAGTGATGAGGATGTCAAACGAGAGTCCTTCCATGATTTTCTTTTTTGTTGCTTCCGCAGTATCTGAAGCGATACCGATCAAAAGCGGTTCGCCGCCAGCTTCCAGCACTTGGGCAGCCAGACTATAGCTGTTGCTATTGATGATCATGCCGGACGTCGGGTTTGCACCCGCTTCTAGCAATTCATCACCGGTGGCCAGAATAGCTACCCGCACTTTGCGATATACTGAAACCTCGGTACTACCCAGCGACACCAGCAGACCGATCTCCTGGGGACGAATGACAGATCCTGCGGAGACCACCAGATCGTCTGCCCGCACATCCTCGCCACGTTTCCTGATATGGGCGCCTGGTGTAATTTCGTGCTTAAGACGTATCCCACACGAGGTCTGTTCCACTTCTTCAACCGGCATAACCGTATCGCACCCAGGCGGAATCGGTGCGCCGGTCATGATCTTGACGACCTCACCCGTGGCAACCTGAACGCTCCTCTCGCTCCCTGCCGGAATGAAATCCGCGACCGCCCAATGTTCTTGAACTGGAGACTGAGACGAGAAGGCATAGCCATCCATGGCAGAGATATCCGCCATGGGAATGTCCCATGGTGCATGGGCATCTTCGGCAATAATCCTCCCCAACGCTTGTAGTAGCGAAACGTTTTCCACTGTCTGAAGTTCTGTGCGAGTCAAAATGATTTGTTGTGCATCCTCGATAAATACCATGATTATCAGACCTCAATCTTTATTTAACTGTACACTCTCAATGATTGCAGGCTCACCCTCGGCCGCCTTCCTGAAACCGCGAATTGCTCCGCCCAGCGATGATCCGATCTGGGGCAGCTTTCCCGGCCCGACGATCAGCACCATGATTACGAGAATAATGATCAACTCCGGCATTCCGATTCCAAACATGGCACAAGCTCCTTGTCAGTAAACTAATTATTTTAACTGGGGTATCAACTTAGCTCAAACAGCCACTGATTGATTATTGCCCCGAAGTTTGAAGCTTCCCACAAGCCTGTTAAGTTCATCCGCCAGTTGCGACAGTTCGCTGGCTGATTCCGACAAATGTACTGCGGACACAGAAGAGTCCTGAATGATCTGAGTCATCTGCAGAATGTTGCCGCTTATATCGTTGGTTGTGGCGGTCTGCTCCTCTGCGGCGGTGGCAATCTGATTCACCTGGTCTGTAACATCATTGATCCTAAGGATAATACCATGTAGAGCCGAACCTGATTTCTCCGCACCTTCAAGACCCGATTCAACCTCTTTCACACCACTTTCCATCGAAACAACAGCCGCACGGGTGTCGGCCTGGATCGCCTTGATCATGACACCTATCTCTTTGGTCGCTTTGGTGGTCCGCTCTGCCAGCGCCCTGACTTCATCCGCGACCACAGCAAAGCCCCTCCCCTGATCGCCAGCCCGGGCGGCCTCAATTGCTGCATTCAAAGCCAGAAGATTAGTCTGGTCGGCAATGTCCTCTATAGTCCCTATAATTGCCCCGATTTCGTCTGATCGCCTGCCAAGGGCTTCCATTGTGGAGGCAGAATCTCTAACCCTTTCCGCTATTCTCGTCATACCCTGCACGGTTTCCTGAACAATTGCGGAACCGTTTTCAGCATCAAAGCAGGTAGATCTGGCCCCTTCGGCAGCGTGGATACAGCTTCGGGCAATATCCATAGATGTCGCCGCCATTTCCTCTGACGCCGTGGCGACTGTGGCAGCCTGGGCAGAGGTCTCTTCAGCGGAAGCAGCGATCTTCCCTGATGTTGCATTCAATCTGCTCGCTGATTCAGTCACTCTGGAACTGTTTTCGGAAACCGTGCGGAGAAGATTGTTCAACTTACCGTTCATATCATTGATGGCTCTGGCCAGTTGGCCTGTTTCGTCTCCGCAGCTGTTGAATATTTCTTTCGTAAGATCCCCTCTGGCGATTGTTTCCGCCAGGACAACAGCATCGTTAATCGGACCGGTGATCTTTTTTGCGGCAATTGCCCCGAGTATTATCGCTATAAGAACGCCGATGACCGAGAATACAACTGTCTCAATGATTGCAGAACGCGATAAGGACTTATTGAATTCGTCGCGCTCTTTGGTCTCTCTGATTTTAACATCGATTAGAGCCTTTATCGCCCCTTCAATCTGTTTCTCTATGTCCAGTGCCTTGCTTCTCATTATGTCCAGTGCATCGCTTTCTTTTCCGGCCAGCCGCAACTCGACAATCTCCTGCCAAACCGGCTTATATGAGGCAATCAGGGACTTGACAGTTTCGAATTCTTTTCTGCCTGATTCTCCGGTTATGTCTTTTTCAAATTCTACAAGCAGTTTCTCGACGTCTTCATAGCGACTCTTGACTCCTTCGGCGTTGGCCTCCATTCTGTCACGGTCGACATCGATCATCATTCCGCGCAAGTTTACCCGTGCCTTCTGAGAATTCATCCCGAGTTGCAAGAGTGTTCCGAGCGGGACTGCGCCTTTGGTGTACATTTCAGACCCTACTCGCGTAACCTGACTAATCTTGTATATCCCCATGATTCCGATTATCCCGGCAATAACAGACACCAGTGTAAAACCCATTATCATCTTGGTGGACACTTTAAAGTTACAGATGATGTTGTTCACAAATACCCTCCGTCTTTTTGAGCCGTTCGCTCTCAATAGCTGCAGGCTCACCATCGACTGCTTTCTTGAAACCGCGAATTGCTCCGCCAAGCGACGATCCTATTTGGGGCAGCTTACCAGGTCCAACAATCAGCACCATGATTACAAGTATTATGATCAGCTCCGGCATTCCGATTCCAAACATGGCACAGCTCCTTATCCGTACTTGATAGTTATTTAAAATGGGTTTTATTCAGTAACATCAGGGAATCATACAAAAGTGGAGACATGCAGTTTGCTCATGTCTCCACTTTTGCATACATCAATCAGGACAGAATCAGGAAACATGTTGGACTCTCGTTCTGCCAACAGCGAGAAAAACCGGGTAGAGACGTTCTTCACCTACAGGGGTTTCTTTACGGACAGTTGTTGCCGGTATGACACGGACGTCGAAGCAGCCTTTCTCCGTTAGTAATGCGTGCATAAAACCACGCTCAAAGCCATGGTGGCACACACCTGTTGGATCATCGTGAAAACTGCCGTCTTCAGCCTCAAGGTCTGCCAGGGCCAGCCACCCCCCCGGTTTCAGAACCCGGACAAAAGTGGCAATCATAGCTGCGACATCACAAACATGGTGCATGGTCATGCTGCTGACTATCAGATCAAAATCATTTTCCAGACTTTCCCTGCATGTCAGATCGATTAGGCGGGCAGATACATTTTTAATCCCCTGTACTTGCACTTTTCGCGTCAGCATTTCCAGCATCTCTCTAGAACTGTCGGCTCCGACGATACGTTTGACGTACGGCTGAATCCCAAGTGTCACCAACCCGCTGCCGCAGCCGTAATCCAGTGCAGCCATATGGTGGGAAAGTTGTACCTGCCGCAGTATTGCTGCGGTCACCTCCCGAGCAAGCCGGACCCTCGCTGGCTTCTCGTCCCATGTGGCAGCCACGGCGTCAAAATCGCGTTTATTGTGAGTTTGCATGGCAATGTCCTTTGGTAGTCCTGTCAGGTCAATTCATACTCGAATTCAACGGTGTGTTGAATATATTGATTCTTTTTACTGTAGCGGCGGAGGCGCAAAGGTGCCCCCGCCGCTCAGAATTAACAGCCTGCAGCTTCTTTTTTACCTTTTTTCGCAGGTTTTGCTTCTTCCGTTTTGGCAGCTTTCTTCTCTTTTTTTACTTTTGCAGCCTTTTTGTCAGCTTTTTTCTCTGTCTTTTCAGCAGCCGGCTTCTCTTCCATCTTCTCTTCTGCCAGTACAACAGTGGCAAAACTTAGTGCCATCATGGCCGCTACTATCATCGCTACGATCTTCTTCATCTCTTCTCTCCTTTTCTTTGGTGGGTTGGTCCGGCATACCGGACACAGCATAACGTCAAATTTCAAAATTTAGGATAAATGGCTCAGTTGCCCTGCGTACACGAAGGTAAAGCGAATAATCAAGCCTCCAGCCAGTACCATAAGCGCGCTCAAGTTCATTTTAAACAATGCTTCGGCGGTCAAGTCTTCGCCGTGGTCCTCCTTAACCTCAAGAAACTTTGTAACAAGTGCAATAGGGAAAATAACTAACAGCAAAAGCATGCCCAATCCATACCAGAAATATTCATGGCTGAAGGTAAAAAACGGCATGATAGATTCTCTATGGGACCCTGAAGAGGTGTACTGACCGTAGAAAAATAGCGGCAGCATGACCATTTCAGCCAGAATTAACCATATATCAACTTTGGTGAAGTAGAGCTTAACCTTCTTCTGATTGGAAATCATGATCATGAATGCAGCTCCAGCCGACATGGCAGATGTCAAAAAGATTACCGGCAGAATTGCAGAGTTCCACAATGGACGCGCTACAAATGAGCTGAGCAGGACCCCTGTGTACACACCGATAAAAATTCCCATCCCAAAGTTGATTGCCGCAAGTTTGAGCTTGTATGTACTCAACCATTCTGAGAGTTCTTGTAACTGTCTAAACATCAGGAGATGTCGTTTGCCTTCGGGAAACATGGACAGTGCATACAAGATGCTTACCGGATAGAAGACGAGCAGCCCCCAGGACCCCCAGGACATCGGCGAAAGAGGGTTAACAGTCAAGTAGAACCAGAACACGTTGAGTTTCCGTTCAAGATCAAGAAAAATGAAGATCATACCGATGCTCAGAATGACCGGGACATACAGCGGGGCGCTGATAGCAGCACGTTCTCCTTCCGCCAGAATTCCACCCTTACGAACATGTAGGATTGACGTCATGATTGCCAGACCTGCGGAAAGCCCTCCGAGAAAGAGATACAGTGATACCCGCCAGTCCCAAACATGGAGATGAGGCGAGGTAATAGCATTTAAACCTGTTGTGGTGATTTCCATACGCAACACTCCTATTCCGGTTTACCGAATTTTTTGATGTAATAGACCCGTGGCTTTGTACCGGTACTTTGCAGAAGGACTTCGCTGTGGTTTTCCCGCAACGCAATACTGACAGGGCTCTTTGGATCGTTTAGGTCGCCAAATACTCTCGATTTTCCGATACAGGTTGCGACGCAGGCCGGCTCCTTCCCCTCCTTCACACGATGATCGCAAAAGGTGCACTTGTCGGCAAAGCCCTTTTCCTCGTTGATGTAGCGGGCATCATACGGGCAAGCCGCGATGCAGGACTTGCAACCAACGCAGCGATACTTCTTCAGCAGAACCATCCCGTTTTCCTTGTTTTTGTAAGATGCTCCAGTGGGACAGTTGTACACACATGGCGGATTGTCACAGTGATTACACAACTCGGAACGCAACTCCATGCGAAGTTTAGGGTAATCACCCTCAACCTTTTCCACCACCCTGGTTCTGAAATCGCCCGGTGGCACCTCATTTTCCTTCTTGCAGGCCACAACGCATGCCATGCAACCGACACAGCGCCGTTGATCTATTACCATGGCATACTTAGGCATTGCTTCCCTCCTTCTCAATCCGTACAAAGTTTACTCTCATTCCCGTTCCACCACAGATCGGATCCACCGCGTACCGGGTGATTAGTCCCTGGTCATCGGCCCCCTTGCCAAAAGCTTTTTGCAGTTCCTTGCTGGTGGTTCCGTAACCATGCACCATATATACGCAATCCTCCCGGATACGTTCGGTGGCTTTGACCCTGATGCGGTTACTCCTAACTCCGTCCTGATTTACCAAAATAACGTAGGCACCGTTCTCAAGCCCCATTTCCTTCGCCTTGCGCGTGCTTACCCAAACTTCGTTTTCTGGGAAGAGCTCGCTCAGTTCCGCGTTGTTGGTCGAACGGCTGAAGGTGTGCACCGGACTGCGGCCATAAATAAGCCGGAACTCGCCAGCAGTCGGTTGCTTATGTTTCGTGTAGCGGGGAATCGGATCAAACCCCTTTTCCTTCAATTCCTTGCTGTAGAGTTCAATCTTACCTGAACCTGTTTTAAACTCCGGATGATTTGTAGCGGTAATATACGGGGTTGCAGTATCGGGGATCGTTATAGTCCCAAGTTTTTTCAAGTCTTCGTAATTTATGCCCCACTGCACGCACTGGCTCTTAATCTTTTCTTCGTAAGTATTCCAGGGGAAGTACTCGCCTACTCCCAGACGCTTGGCAAGCTCCTTGGCAATCCACCAGCCTGGCTTTGAATCATACATCGGCTCGACAACAGGTTGCCGTAATGACACAGTCAATGCTTTACCTTTGCCAACAGCCAATGCGTCATGACGCTCCAGATATGTGCATTCCGGCAGAATGACATCTGCCATCATCACAGTGTCAAACGGCATGACGTCTACAGCTACGAGCAAGTCCAACTTTTTGATGGCTTCGAGCGTTTCTTTTTGATTGGGAAGCGATTTCATAAGGTTAGTGCCGCTCACGAACCATCCCTTGATCGGATATGGTGCACCGTTTATGGTTGATGTGCGGATCGCCTGTGTAACACCCTCGCCGCCGGCAAAGGGAAATCCGCCAAGATTGAGCGCTTCTTTAGAAGGTTCGGGGAACGGCTTGGGAGCTCCTTTTGGAAACGATGCCTTGGTGGCCAGATAGGCGCCACCCTCTCTGCCCCAGGTGCCGAGCAGTGCCATTAGAATACCCATGCAGCGGGTACGCTGAACATCATCTCCGTACCAAGTTGTATGTCGCCCTGGATGAATACAGACTGCTGGGGCATTTCTGCCCAGAAGACGTGCCGTTTCTACTATCTGTTGTTCCGGAAGATCGGTCTCCTTTGCTGCCCACTCCGAAGTATACGATTTTACAGCGTCGGCCAATTCCGTGAATCCATTGGCATAGGAGGCAATATATTGCTTGTCGTACATGCCTTCGGAAATGATGATATTGATCCATGCCAGCATGAGCGCTATATCGGCTGACGGCTTGATAGGCAGCCAAGTGTGAGCCTTACCTGCAGCAATCGAAAAACGCGGATCAATCACGACAAATTTAGCCCCATTTCCAACCGCTTCGGCAAAATCTTGCACTTGGGAATTGTGCATATTTTCTCCCAGATGAGAGCCAAAAAGCACTACTACCTTGCTTTTAGCCATATCTATTCGCTCCGGTGAACCGATCCCCTCGCCGAAGGTAAGTTCCAGGCCGACGTCACGTGGCCCTCGACATTGGGCAAACGACGGCATGCCAACATTTGGTGAACCATATGCCGATATCAGTGGAAGAAAATGATCGGTAGGGGTTCCATGACTAAAGATTGCAACCGCTTCCGGGCCGTATTGCTGTTTGATCTTATTAAGCTTTTCCGCAACTACATTGAGTGCCTCGTCCCATGACGCTTTCCGGTATTTACCCTCTCCGCGGGCACCAGTACTAATAAGTGGCGTTTTCAGACGATTTGGGTCATACAAAAGCCCTGCGCCTGCATTTCCTCTTGCACAAAGCTTACCTCGTGCACCGGGATGCGCAGTATTCCCCTCCAGCTTAACTACACGGCCATTAAGTACCTTCGCCATTGTGCCACATTTCCAAAAACACATTTCGCAAAAGGTCGGGGTATACGTAGCCTTGATCATGCCCTGTTCTTCGGCCCACAAAAGAAACTTGTCGGGCAGAACTGAGGTAACTGCAAATCCTGCAGTCAAAATTCCTGATGTTTTTAAAAATGTCCTACGTGAAAGGATTGGAGACACTATTTACCTCCTCTTTAAGTCTTTTGTTAAAATGTTTTATATCGTTTTTCCAATTATTCGAAGCCATTGGGAAATACCCAGCCGATCTTCTGGATGTCGAAAGATCGTCATTCATTGGGTTTACCTACTTTGCTGTCTACATGCGGTTCAATTTTTTTTGATACCAGTAGTTTTGCATAGAAATAAAACAAGAGTATTATTGTACATAAAACAGAAGCAATCACTCCAATAGCGAATTTGATAAGCTGTAAGTCCATACAAAACCTCCTTAATTATGTTTTTTAATAACAAAAACAAGCAGCAAAAAAGCACCACATCACACGTTGCGTGCACTTATGGAAGTGAAAGATACTATTCGTTCTCTTGCTGCAATTTGAGCAGTTTTTCAAAATAAATTTCAGGATTAGTAAACTTCTCCACTTCTCTGGAGCTATATCCCAGCTCTTTAAAATTAAGTACACCATTGACCGCATGGCAGTTTGCACATATGAGTGCCTTATTTTTTGCTGCGACTTGATGATTGCTTCCAAAGTAGATCGTCTGCCATCCTGGAACTGGCTCGTAATCTTTAATACCAAGAATTTTGGCAGCTGAAGCAACACCTGCCAATGTATCACCGGTTGCTATCGGCGGCGCAAAGTCCATTGACAACAATTGGCCGTCCTTTTTATTGAAATATGCTTTTCCCTGGAAAATTTTGAATGGGTAGATCTTGCTTTTACCATCAGTTCTGCTTCCCTTCGGACCTATGAATTTGGGCGTATTGCTGACGGTTAGATTATACCAAGCGTATACTGGTGCAGTTTCATTAACTTCTCGCTTCAAGGTTGATGGTTCATAGAAACCATTGGATTGCCTTTCCCATTTGGTGAAGTCTTTGGAAAAGGCTCCGCCAGTCTTCGGGATATGGCAGGTCTGACAGGCGATTTTATCAACATGTTTGTTATAATCTGCGTCACTATGCGGCTTGGCGCTGTGGCATTCACCGACACAGGTCATATAAATGCCGTCATGAGCCCAATTGTTGGGATCACGGCCAGTGGGGAATTTGTGGTTTTTAACTTGATGGCAGTCAACACAGACAATACCTTTGGTTACGTGAACCTCAGCATCCTTGGCCATTGAAAATCCTCGTTTGATCATGGCCCCACCTCCCGCTGCTTCGTGACATACCATGCAGTTCTTGATGGACGGTCTGCCAATGCTGGCTGCTGCTTCGGTGCTACGATCCTGGGTCATCACAACTTTGCCGTTTTTATCCCTGACCGGTTTTCTTTTGCTGAAATCATATTTTGAAGAATGGCATAACAGGCAGTCAATTGCTTGTTCCGCTTCGGGTCCGGTACTGCCGACATCACTGGCATGATCACCAGGATGGCAGGTATTACAGCCAGTAAACTTGGTCTTTCCGAGTGCATTCGGTGGAACCTCCTTCAGGTTGTTGACGATATCGTTACCGTTACACATAGTATAGATACGGTTCTTCATCCCGTACTCTTCATTAGGGTTTAAATTGTCAACATGATCTACCTTTGAGGCGTGTTTCCAATGTACCGTTCCAAGAAACTCTCTTGCCTTGCCTGGATGGCATGTTTCACAGGTTTTTGGCCCTTGATAGCCGTCTTTGAGTATCTGTTCTTTGCCTGGATGATCCTTGGCCTGAACAGTTGTTGCCAGAAAAGCACATCCCAGCATGATGACTACACTTTTTTTTAACATGATTTTTTCCTCTAATTGGTAATACATGATTATTGCCGAGTAAAATAGTTTACAAACAAACCACTATAGCGTATATTCCCATTATATAAATATACGAATATTATCTGGCAAATAAAAAACTAGTTTAAGTGGTAAATGGCGTGTGTATTTTCAGCAATATGTCAATAATAATATTGTGATATAAACTCAATCTTTTGAAATTGTGTAACTACCATTTTTTTCAAAATGCATTTTGGCACTGAGAAATTTGACGTTGGTGTACCCAAGCTCTTTGAGAGTGTGATAAGCCACCTCGGCTATCACTCCGGTATTACAGTAGAGTACAATCAACTTGTCCTTGGGAATCTCGGCCAGGCGGTTCTTGAATTCATCGACCGGGATCAGCTTGGCGTTTTTGAGCATGCCGGCATGACCTTCATGAATACTGCGAGCGTCGACAATCATAACGTTGGCCGGAAGTTCTTCTGCATACTTTTTGAATTCTGACAGATCGATTTCACCCTGACGAAGTTTAGGGGAATAGATCGCTTTTGCCGTCAGCTTTCCGCTGACAACATCGTACTTAGAATTCTTCCAGCCCTCGAAACCACCGATCAACAGAGTCACGTTGTTAAATCCGGTTTTTATAAGGGCCGACGCAACGGAAGCTGCCTCTTTGCCACCCTTCTGATCATACACCACGATCGGAGCGGTTTTCTTGATATCAAGCCCTTTGACAAGCTTGGCAGCCTGTTTGGCAGGGAATGTAACCGCACCATGGAGAAAGCCTCTGCCGGCCTCATTGGCGGTACGAACATCAAGCAAAACATTGGGAATACCCTTGTCGATCCAGGCATCTTTCAGGAACCGGCCTGAAATAACACTGTAATTCTTATCCATCCATCCCGGCATGCCGTCCTGGTATACTTTCACATTGGTATAGCCCAGTTTTTGTGATTTGATTGCAGATGCGAGGCTCATACTATCGGTCGGGCCGGTACAGTAGAAGACAATAAGGGAATTTTTGTTCTTTGGCAGTACCTTCTCGGCGCTATTATCGAAAGACGGGAACGGCAGGTTAACAGCCGTTGGGATATATCCTTCCTGGAAGCGATGCAGCGGGCGCGAATCAAAGAGGAAATATTTCCCCTTTGCCGGTCCCAAGGCGACAAGCTTCTTAATGTCACCTGTGTTAATCAACATGTCTTCTGAAACCTTGACCGGCGGTTTTACAATCAATTTCACCGCCATCTTGACGCCGTTAGTCTCAGTGTATTCGACCTTAATTTCATGGCCTTTTCTAACCAGATTGTCTTTTAAAAACTCACCGTCACCCGTCTTTCCTGCACCGTTTACAACCTTGATCTCATCTTCATCGAACTTGAACAACGCAACGGCATCGTCGATCTTTACCTGAATAGTTTTAACCTTGAACGATACGTTATCAAAATATCCTCGAACAGCGCCCTGTTCGGCCGTGTGACAATTGATACAAATTGCAGCTAATGTCGGCTTGGCAGGCTCAGCCGCAATAGCAGCGATTGCACACATACAGGCGATTAAAGTAAATAGAAGCGTTTTCTTGATCATACGTAATTACCCTCCATGAAGATCAACCTAACAGCCGGCTGTTTTCTTAAACATCTTGCTGGTGTTTACATCCCCGGACTTGTCATATTTTGTGCGGATTTCGTCGCCTTCCACGATGCGCTTGTCCTTGAACTTGTCGAGGGTTAGATCATCAGTGATGGTGATAGTGACTGCAGCTTCCGTTTTGCTGTCTTTTAATACCGCTGTTGCTGACTTACCATCTGCCGCAAGTTCGATCTTTGTAATTGTTCCTATCATTTTTATTTCTTCCGCACTGGCTGTTCCAACAACCGCAAGTGAAGAAAAGAGCACAAGTGCCATAACCATTATTATTGAAAATATTTTATTCATTTTAGTACCCCTTATTGAAATCTCGTAAGACGAGTCTTGCCGATTGTTATCCGCATTCAGTCTGTCGGGGAAATCATCATAGATTCCCCCGCAGACTCCAACATCTAAAACTTAACTTCAAAAGTTGCATAAACATCATGAGCTGTTTTCATGGGAGCAAGCATCAACATGTCTGTCGATTTTATGGAAGAGATCTTCACAGGAGCGCCGACCCAGTTGTTGCTTCCGGTGTACTCAAAGTCGTAGTACTGGTAACCGATTTTAAAGAATGCCTTGCTCACATACGACGAGATAGGCTTGAGGTCGAGTTCCTGGATTACGTAAGGCTCGAATACATTGCCACGGGTTCCAAGCTTACTGGTCCACATGTCGTCCGATGCCGGGGTAAAGGTGATCCAATCTTTCGAGCCATGGTTATACTCGAAGCCGATCTTTGTTTTTGAGGGGAGATCATAACGAATACCTGCGTATGCAGCCCAGCCGGTCTTGGTCGTCGGAGCTTCCGGCGCAAAGAATGCTCCGGTTCCAAGTCCCTGGAACCCAGCCTGTCCTGAAACATTTTCATTAGGATGAGTAACACTTAGGCCTGCATCCGCAAAGAAGTTCAGAGTACCGGGACCAATATTTTTTAAGGTAGTCATTGCGCCAGCGCCGTACCAGTCGATGTCACCAAGATTGGTGGAAGGAGCGGTATTGCCGAATGCCGTGTTGCTCATAACCGGGAAATCAAAAATATTAAAGCCGCGGTTCCACTGCAACCACACACGCAACGGATCGGTATCGACAGGAATCACCGCAATACCCAGCATGTCGGTATCTTTGATGCTGTTGGAAGCGGACTGGAAACCGCTGTCAAAGCCTCGCCCATAACAGACCTTGGCGTAGGCGCCAGGCAGCATATCAATATCAGGAGCATAACCAATGGTCATGCCGTCAAAGGCATAATCAACCAGCAGTGCAGGAGTGCCGCCATTGCCGGGACGTTCGTTATTTAGCCTGAGATTGCTGGGTGCACCATTGGTTGAGGGACGACGGCCAACAGAGAACCACACCGGTTGATCGGCGATGTTGCTCCATGTCGCATAAGCACGGTCAACATTCAGCAGGCTATCGGAAGGTACGTGACCGAGAGTCCCGTCAAATACTCCGATACGGTCGGCAAAATAGTTTCCGGTCGTTGCGTCGTCGGTCTGGGATCCGAAAGTCTTGTACATATCAAGTTTGACGTTAACAGTGACATTCTGGGTAGCCTTGGCGTGCAGGTCGAGACCAAACTTATTGGTGTAAAGGGTATCGTTTTTAGGTTTGTATGCGTCGACGGCTCCGGTAGGAGCAAGTGTCGGCAGTCCGGCAACGAATGGATTTGCCGGATTTAGCAGTGCCAGTGCTCCAGCATATGTATTCGTTGCTTTCATCGTGTTGGCAAATCCCATGAACCCGGTAAGCGCCTGCCCTGCTGTAAAGCCTGGCATAAATCCGCTGGCGGCGTTTGTGTTTGTGAATGCCGCCATTTGCAATTGCTGGCCAACGCTAGCGAACATCTTGTTGGGGTCGGTGTACGCAGCCGTCTGCCCATGTAACGAATCAACTCGGAAACGATAATCGCCACTGATTGTAAGCCATTTGCCAAGCGATTTGTCTTCAACCTTCTTGACCGTCCCCTTGAGGTCGTTAACCTCTTTGGTCAGATTGTCGATCTTCAGCTGAAGATCCAACTCCGTTGCATATGCTGCCAGCGGAGCCATCATTGCCAACATAAGCGTTATGGCAACTTTTGTTATGCTCTTCTTTTTCATGCTACCTCCCTTTAGAAAAAAGTTTTTGCAGCCATGAAATGTATTTTGCAAAGACAGGACCATACATCAGTAAATTCGAATATTTGTATACAGCATTATCAAACTATCTGGTTTTATTTATTTTTTTAATTATATAATCCGTATATATAAATAGTATAATACAGTTTTATTTTGTTTTTCAGCTATTTGACTTAGCACATATGGTCAATTGGCTGAAAGGAGGAAGATTTATAGAGCGGATTTATGAATTAGCAGTGATGAGGTTTTGATAAAGAACTGCAGAAAGGAATACAAGTGGATGTTTTATTGGTAGTTGTATTAGAACTGGACATTCCAGTAGCTAAAATGTTTCTCGTCAGACCTGACTATATGGTCCACGTCTTTTGACATGATTTGGTCGAGCTTACCCTTCCATTATCCGCTGTTTAAGCTCTTTTCCAGTTTTGAAGAACGGCGCCTTCTTTGGCTTTACAGCAATTATTTCCCCGGTTTTAGGGTTTCGCCCATGTCGACCATCGTATTCACGAATTGCAAAACTCCCGAAGCCACGGATCTCAATATGGTCACCAGAAATCAGCGTTTCTGTCATTCCACTGAATATTTCCATGATAATTTGTTCTGCCACATGGTGTGTGATACCCCTTTCCTCAGCAAACTTATTTATAAGATCAGATCTTGTCATACATTTCCCCCATTTTATTTTGTTCACTTTTCAGCAATGTTAGTAAACAAACTGATTACCACATATATAATATTCAGAACAGAATCAGGATAATGGAAACTTCACACAAAATGAAGTTCCTAATCCTAACTGACTTTTGACCGTTATCAGGCCCCCGATAGCCGTGACAAGCTCATGCACTATTGTTAAGCCCAGTCCTAATCCACCGTTTTTACCCTTATAAAACCTTTCAAAAACATGCTCAAGATCTTCTTTAGTAATCCCGCATCCATTGTCGGAAATATCCATGTTGATCCAGTCCCGATTGCATGATGTTACCAGTGTAATCCGTCCGCCAAAATTAATCGCTCTGACACTATTATTTATCAAATTTATGATGACTTGGCTTAGTTTATCCGGATCGCTGTTAATAGTAAGTCCTTCAGCGCAGTCTACAAGCAGTACGGCATTTTTTTCAGCTATAATCAGTTTAAAGCGCTCGGCAATGGCAGTGAGAAACGGTTCAAGTAAAAAATCCGTTTTATTCAGACTGAAGGCACTTGCTTCGGCTCGAGACAGTTCATCAACACCATCGAGAATGGTAGTGAGCCGCCGAGCCTCCATATGCATGGATTGCAGGGCGCTCCTATTGGTCGGTAGAACTCCGTCAAGCATCCCTTCAAGTTCACCTGAAATGATTGCCAAGGGTGTGCGCAGTTCATGAGCCGCATTTGAAACTAGCGAACGGCGCAACTTTTCCTGAGCTTCCAACCGATCAGCCATACCGTTAAAACTCTGAGATAACCGACCGATTTCATCATGTCCAGAATTAGTCACACGACGAGCCAGATTTCCTCCGGCAATTTCTTCCGAGGCATCAGCTAGTTCAAGTATGGGGCGGGAAAGTTTTCGCGATGCAATTATACCGGCAAGAATCGAGATAAATCCAAGAATTGTCACCAATATCAACAGGACACGATTTGACGAGCGAATAAAATAATCATCTTTAACCTGTTCAAGAACACGTGTTTCTATACGGCCAATTTCTTCACCGCCTAGATACAATGGATAAGGAACCAAATCGGTTTTTACTTCCTGTGGATCATACCCGGTTACATCAAGAACTCTTTTACGCAAGTGTGGAGTAAGTGCCGTAATCGCCTGTGTCGAATCCCATACCAGCTTGCCGGTCTCATCATAAAGATGAACTTCAATACCCAACTGGAGTGCCCAGGCTAAATCAGTCGTTAGTCTGTCCCACTGCCAGCCGGAATTTTGTTCATATGAACCTTCAAGAAGCGAGACAACTCGTTGAATTCGATCTTGCGATTCTCCGTCAAGATAACTTGCAAAATCGCGTATAATGAGGCTACGCAAGATAAAAGCAGAGGAAAGTGCAATGGTGGAAATTAAAATGAAAAGCAGCAGGAATTTGCAGCGGAGGCTACAGCGCATCGCGTTCTCCGGTAAACAAGTATCCTACTCCATACACGGCTTTTAAATACTCAGGTGCATGGGGATCTTTCTCTATTTTTTGGCGAAGATTCTTAATATGAGCATCTATGCTTCTATCGTATCCGTCAAATTGATAACCAAGTGCCCGGGATACAAGTTCTTCACGAGTGAAGGTGCGACCGGGTGATGACGCCAGAGTAAGAAGTAGCTTGAATTCGGTAGGAGTTACAGAAACAACAATACTATTACAGGTAATCTGATGTCGTAGACTGTCAAGAATCAGTGCGCTGTTATTGAACGAAATTATTTCGGCAGTAATTGCAGTCCGTTCGGCGCGTTTAAGTACTGCTTTCAGACGGCATACCAGTTCGCGTGGGCTGGCCGGTTTGACCATGTAATCATCCGCGCCGAGAGCAAAACCGGCAATACGCTCCTCCTCCGATGATTTGGCCGTAAGCATGATGATAGGAAAATCGCCCAGCTCTTTCAGACTCTGACACAACTCCTCGCCGCTACCGTCTGGAAGCCCCAGATCAAGAATAACTGCAAGCGGAATTTCCGCGTATGCTTTCGTAAGTGCTTCGGCTACGGATGATGCGTGAACAGCCCGGTAATCGGCACCTTCCACATATGCCTTTACTATCCGGGCAAGTTTAATGTCATCTTCTACTATCAGAACAGATGGAAGCACATAAACCTCTTTACTGTGGTCAATCGAGTGAACGGATGCGACCGGAACGTTTATCGATCATTACATGGTCAATAGCTTTTCCGTTCGCATCGAGGATTACGGCGATGAACCCCCATTTTTTTTCTACCACTTCTGAAACAGTGTACCCTTGGCCAGTATAATAATTTGCCAAAAGATTGTGAGCTTGAGATGCACCAGCAACCGGTTGGCTGGCACCATACCAGTCGCCGCGCTGTTTGCCGCACCTACCGCGCATCCCGGCACCGCATGTCGCGCTTCCGTTTTTACGCCATGCTGGGCCGCTAGAATCCCCGCTGCCCATTCCAGCTTTGCGACAGTTACCTACGTCACTCTTTTGTTCGCCAGTCTGCTCAGCAAAAGCAGGCATTGCAGCGGATAACAGAAGGCATATAAATAATCGCAAACATGATCTCATAGTTATACGCTCCGGAAATAGTGGCAGGAGTGTTATCTCCCACCACCCGAATCTTTACAATTGTCCACCACAAGGTCCATTACCATATCCGCCTATCCCTCTGTTGCAACCGCCCATTCCTCCACCAAATCTGCCCATTCTTTGGCCGTATTCACCGTTGCCTTTATCGGTTGGCAGACCGCTTTTGCTACGGATGTCCAGTATTTTAGCCTGAAGTGCCTTTAAATCGGCTTGAATGGAAGAAATCTTCGCTCCATCAGGCGTCGCCTTCAGGTTTTCCTTTTGCAATTCAAAACGCTTATTCATCATTTCCTGGCGAAGTTCAATTGTATCCGCCTGAAACTTTTGAAAAGGACCTGAAACAGCTTCGCCCTGCTGGGCGCAATTACCGTAGCCGCCTCCCATACCCATACCGTTTCCGGCATTTGCAAGACCAAACAGTGCTACAGTTAAACCCAAAATTGCGACAACTACAGACGTTTTTTTCATTTTGCACCTCCACTATAGATTCGATTACGATGTTATGACTCTATAACAGCAGTGAGAAGATTTTATGAAGGAATTGTGAGCAATTGTGAAGGCTCTATTTTTTCAGCGCCTATATCTATATTAATTCAACAGCATTTCAATGGTTGTGGCCTTATAAGTTTGTGCGATCTTTCTGCAAATGACTTTTCCGGTTTGCTATGGCATATGTACCGTTTTCTTTTAACACCTATTCATGGCTGAACTCAGTATTTGACTTAACTTGCCAACGTTGTACGGTTTTGTCACCGCACCGATAAAACCATATGAACCGTAATTGGACATGATGGGATCGTTTGAATAACCGCTCGATACGATTATGCTCGCTTTCGGATCAATGGCAAGTATCCTCTCCGCTGACTCCTTTCCGCCCATACCTCCAGGAATAGTTAGATCCATTATAACGGCCGAAAATGGTTTTCCGGAGTCGATTTCCGCTTTATATTTAGCCACTGCCTCCGCGCCATTCTCGCATGTTGTCACTTGATATCCGAGATGTTGCAGCATTTCAGTCAATATATCCAGAATCATCTGCTCGTCATCCATGACCAGAATGGAGCCGCCGATATGGCTATCTGTACTCTGTGCAACAATGCTGGTCTGGTGGTTGGAGTACGTTTCATCAATAGAGGGCAGGTAGATTTGGAATGTCGTACCTTCTCCGACGACTGATGTTACACTGATGTTCCCGTCGTGCCGTCTTATTACAGAGTTTGCAGATGCGAGCCCCAAACCGTTTCCGCCAGACTTAGTCGTAAAATAGGGGTCGAATATTTTCTTTAAATCGTCTTTTGAAATTCCGCAACCTTGGTCGGAAAACGCCAGCATGACATACTCTCCCTGAGGGAGTAACAACTTGTTTTTGGCGTTTAGGAAGACATTCTCTGCTCTGACAGTCAGTAAGCCTCCTTCAGGCATCGCTTGTACGGCATTAATTATTAGGTTGTTAAATACCTGACTTAATTGCCCTTCATCCGCTTCTATGGCATGCAGTGGCTCAGGGATTTCAACTACTCCTTTTACCTTTGCACCTCTGAGGGTCAAGGAGAGTGATTCTTTCAGTATTTGGTCGACTGATATACTTTTTTTAATCGGTTCACCACCCTTTGCAAAAGTCAGGAGCTGGGTGGCAAGCGAAGATGCCCGCATGGTTGCTTTCTCGGCATTCTCAAGTAATTGTTCTACTTTCTCCGGTTTTCCGAGTGACATTCGAGCAAAAGAGACATTTCCCATTATGCCGGTAAGGATGTTGTTGAAATCGTGTGCGATACCGCCAGCGAGGACGCCAAGAGATTCCAGTTTCTGATTTTTCATAAGTTCGTTTTGAGTTAAGCGCTTTTCGGTGATGTCATCCCCGGAAAACAATACGCCGCTAATTCCTTCCTCATCATGTAATAAGGTGTTGTGAAAGGCTATGAGCCGTTCTTCACCATTTTTGTTGATAACAGAGTTCTCGTAAAACTCGACAGGAGTAAGTTCACCAGCGAGCTGCATTACAAAAACTTCTTTTACCTTTTGTCGGACTGGTTCGGGAAGGCATACATCAAACCAGTTTTGTCCTATCAGCTCATTGTCGCGATAACCGAGAATTTCGGAGCCTTTCTTGTTTATCAGGACAATTTCCCCCGATCTGTTCAGGGCACAGAACATGACGCCAGCAATATCCAGATAGCGCTGGGCGGTCTCCTTTTCACGGATAATCGCTTCTAGCGCCAATTCGTGCTCAGTTATGTCACGTGCGACGCCAATTACGCCCGCAACATGTCCGGAGGTATTATAAAATGGGCTTTTGAGCACTTCAATCCGTGCCTTATTTCCATTGGCAAGAACAATCCACGACTTTATCGTCATTGGTGTACCAGATGTCATGACCTTACGATCTGATTCGGTGTATCTCCGGACCAGTTCTTCATCGGAGATGAAATCCATGTCTGGGTGACCTATAATCTGATCCTTTGGTAGTCCTATGTATCTTGAGGCATAAGCATCATTGCATCCGATGAAGATGCCATTTTTGTCTTTATAGAAGATAAAGTCGGAGATTGAATCAAGTATTGTCTGTAAAAAACGCTGATCTTCCTCACGTTTGATTCCCAAAAGCTGGAAGGCGGTGATGTCTTCAAGAAGGCCCAAAACATAATCTACTGAACCGTCTGGGTGGCGGACACAGCAGACGGAAAGATTGGTGTGGACAATCGCACCATCTTTACGAATGACCCGCTTTTCAATGGAATAGCTGTCAATATCACCGGACTGGAGAAGATTGAACTTTTCAAGCTCCATGGGTAAATCATCGGGATGAGTAAGGTCTACCCAGGTTTGGGTTTTTAACTCGTCACGGGAATAGCCCAGCATCTGGCATAATTTGTCGTTTGTCTGCAACCAGCCATTCTCTGGCGACGTTATAGCCATTCCCATCAGTGGGCTTTTAAAAAAGATGCTAATCCGTTCATTGTTCTTCCGTAATTCTTCATCAGCCTGAACGCGTTCCGTTATATCCGATGCAGCACCATACAGGATCAGTTCATCGTTCGATGCCCCCTTCACGCAGCGGCACCTGTCCAATATCCAGTGCACGCTCCGATCTTTGGTGATAATTCTGAAAGTGAACTCCCTGACATCGCCTGATCTCAGGCTTTCAAGCGCTTTGGCAGTATCTTCATTGTCGTCAGGATGGACGATTGACAGCCAGCATCCTCGTTCTAACATCTCCTCGAAGCTGTAGCCCGATATGCTGTTAAGAGCGCCACCTATCCATTGAATCCGATATGGCGCGCTGCCCTTTCTGACGCATTTGTGAACATAGTCGGAAGTTAGCGATGTAAAATTACGGTAATTTTCTTCGCTTGCTGCCAGTGCCTCGATGCTCTCCTTTACCCGTTTTCTCAGATGCATGTTGAAGAGATAGAGGAGAATGAGAACTACAACAGCTGAAAGTGCTGCAGCAGTAGCTACAAATGCAGCTCTGAAATCGTCATCAAGAGGGATGCGTATCGACTCAATAGCTCTGATTGTACCAGTGGATTCGTTGAATCCACCTTGGCCGGTATAGATCCGCTGAAGTCCGAGCGGAGCATCACTACGCTTACCATGACAGCGGATGCATGCCTGGTTAGTTTCGATAAACGGCTTGGCAAAGAGAAGGTATTTTTGCCCATTGATGGATTTGATCTCGGTGTGATCTCTCAGATCGCGTCGTTCATTGAAGAGTTTTATGAGGTATGCCTCTCTCTCATCTGCAGCGTTCACTGGATTCCTGGGATTTTGCGAGGCCATTTTATAGTAAACGAGAGGAAGACCTTCTTTTGCACGTTCTTGGTTAAAAAGGCTATGCATTACTCGGACAACATATGATGACGAAAGCAATTCTGGAGCATAGAAGTCCTGGGCGATCTTACCCTCATCTTTTGCCTTGAAGTAAGTAGGGTGCATGACTTGCTGAATGTACGCATGAAATGATCGATGTGAGAGGATAATGCTCTGGAGGTTCTCTTCTGCTTTGTGGTCAACATACCTCGTAACAACTGTGTATGTTATAACGCCAACACCAGCTGCTAAGGCCAGAGCAAATAGAATTTGTCTTAAATATTTCAACATTCAGTTCCTTTGGCAATCAATATGGCGATCAGCCCAAACGTATTTAGTTTAAACAGGGACAAACCAATTTTGATGATACCAGATTATGTTGATTGCTCAATGGTATCGGTGGCTCCTCGTCATTGTGAGTGGGTAATGGTATAATCCACATTCATTTCATCACCTGGAGAATTTACTGAATAATGCAACCTGAAGCTCTTTTTGGTATGGCCCTCGGCATTGTTCCCCCTTGGGAAGTCACCGAGGTTAAATTATCCACGGAATCTAATCGACTCGATATCTCCATCGATTTTCAGCGTGGAGCAACATTTAAATGCCCAGTTTGTGGTGCTTCTGCTCCTGCATACGATACTACGGAGAAGACGTGGCAGCATCTAAACTTCTTCCAGTATGAAGCCTATCTTCATGCCAGGGTGCCGCGGATTAACTGTTCCAACGACGGCTGTGGAGTAAGGCAGGTTCAGGTGCCATGGGCTCGTGCCGGTTCAGGCTTTACTCTGCTCTTTGAAGCCTTGGTTATGACAATGGCCCGAGATATGCCGGTTAATGTCATGTCCAGGCTGCTCTCGGTTACTGACACCCGCTTATGGCGAGTAATCAATACATACGTGGAAATGGCCAGAGCAAAAGAGGACTATTCTGAAGTCCGGCGTATCGGTGTTGACGAAACCTCCGTAAAAAAGGGCCACCATTACGTCTCATTTTTCTTTGATCTCGATAAGAGAAAGCTCCTATTCGGCACCGAAGGTAAAGATAATCAGACCGTTAAAGATTTTGTCGCTGACCTCAAAAAGCATGGCGGTAATCCGGAGAACATATCAGCTGCCGCAATTGATATGTCAAAAGCATTCATCAAAGGGGTCAAAGAGCAACTACCCAACGCTGTAATAACATTCGACAAGTTTCATCTCATCAAATTGATGAATGAAGCCATGGGCAAAATCAGAGCGGAAGAGGCCAAGGAATTTCCAGAGTTCTTAAAAAAGAGCCGATATATATTTCTCAAGAATCCTGAAGATCTTTCCCTTGACGAAGAAGAACGATTGGATTCCATTGTGGCAAATCGGTGCCGCAAAAGCGTTGAAGCATATACACATAAGCTGATTCTTCAAAACGTCTACTTCGCCGACAACCGCAAGGAGGCTGAAATTCTCCTTAAACAATGGCATAGGAAAACCAGTAAGAGCACCATCGGACTTATACAAAAGATGGCCAAGACAGTAAAAGATCACTGGGATGGCATCTTGAGCTACTTTGACAGCAAGCTAACAACAGGCTTCTTGGAAGGAATTAACAGTCTGATCCAATCGGCCAAGGCAAGAGCACGTGGGTATCGTAACCCTCGAAACATGATTTCAATTGCCTACCTCATTGCTGGTAAGCTTAAATTCAACACTGTATTTGCTCTACCCACTTGAAACGTTGAAGAACCGTATCGGTTCATGAAACTGTGTAAATTCTCCTTAAACAATGGCATAAGAAAACCAGTAAGAGCACCATCGGACTTATATAAAAGATGGCCGACTGTAAAAGATCAGTGGGATGGCATCTTGAGCTACTTTCCTGACAACGTGACGATAACTTCAGTAATCTGATTTTACTGTATTGTAACAGCTTGAAGTTCTTTGATAATTTAGCTATTTTGTTATTCATAAAAACTCACCCGGCAGGTGAATCATGAAGCGTTTTATCATTGAGCAGT
>CAIYDX010000333.1 GCA_903925005.1 uncultured Geobacteraceae bacterium | reverse complement strand
GGGCGAGCCACCGGGTACGCCCCTACAGAATCAAATAATGTAAATAGCGGAAGATCAGTATCAATCAGCACAAAAACAAGCCCCCGTTTCGGTAACACGGGGGCTTGTTAATGCCAATTTTCAACACGTATGATCTAATACTTTCACATCGTCTGCAGCGCTACCATCCGCCGTCGGTACAGCACCGCTAGAATTCCCGAGAAGAACATGAACAGGATTAGAGCAAAAACGGCGGGATATGCGATTGCTAAAACCAGCGGCGTCAACATTAGACGTGCCGCCAGCCGCAACGTATCGTGCCGGGCGATGAAATCGGCCATTGGCGGGCTGAGACGATAGTAAAGGGATACAAAAGCCCGCCCCGGCACGTTGGTCAGCAGATGCTGGTCGCGTAAATCGCGCAACAGCTGCACCTTGGGATGAAGGTAGCTGCCATAGGCCGCCGTGGCGATGAAGCAGCCGCCGCCACCGCCAGAGGGAGTTGTCACCGCAGGAGTAGTGCCGTCGGTGCTGAAATTTGCTTGTTGTTTGTCACTTCCGGTGGTGTTGGCGATCAGCAGCGTCACCTCATCGGTAGCCGGATTCAGCGTGTTAAAGCCGTTCACCGTGTAAATGGTGCCGTCAGAGTTGCTAGCTGAGATTTCCGAGATAGCCCCGCTGGCCTTCTTGAAAACTGCTGCCTGGATTCCGCTGGCTTTCGTCAGGTATATAGTCAGGGATGTAGTTGCCGAGGGAATGAATTTGTAGTAGGCAAATGAATAGTGCGGCAGCGTCACCGACGGGGTTGACGTGTTAGTGGAGTTGACCGGATAGGAAGAGTAGGTAGATACCGGAGTATAGGAAGCGATCAGGCCAATATCAGCATTAGTAATAGTTGCCGTGGTTGGCCAGTCACGCACATAGACCCGCTTGGCAAAACCGAGAAAGTCGGTTCCAAGCGAGCTATTGTAGGCTGCGGATGATAGTACTGAATCAATCACTGGTACCATGGGAACATCACTACTACCGTCAGGGCTGGGGATTCCAGCAAGTTTTTCCCAAACACTCCTAACAACTGTCGTTGTATGCTTTTCTGCCAAGTAACGGTTGAAAATCCAGCGGCCATAGGCTTGACTGTTAAAGCCTGCATTGCTTTGCGCCAAATCAATCTGACTCGTGCTGTGATTAAACCAGCCGGGAATGTAGGCATAATTCTGGTTTACCGTGGGATAAACCTCATCCTCGAACCAGGTTGAAGTGGCCTCGGCATACCAGATGTCGAAATAAAAGTTGTAGCCGTACTGAATGGCATGATGGAACTCATGGGCCGAAGTTATCTGCAGGCTCTGCAAAGGGGTATAGGTCGTAGGCTTAAATATCGAGTTGGTAAAATCCTTGTCGATCTGGATAAAACTGCTCGACGCGTAGGGAAAGCCGGAAGAAAAGACTTTCGCTATATCCTGTGTCACTCCGTATTCGCCAGCCGATGCCAGGCTGGCCAGATAAACATCATATGGATTCGTCGGCGGCATATGATAGCCAAGGTTCTGGTAATATGAAAAGGCCGCCTCGAATGCATCCCCTACCTTGTTTGCCCACTCGGCGACACTGTTCACACCAGTATAGTAATTGAGTCCCCTGACTAAAGTTGGTACACCGTTAATGTTAACAAAGTAATCATTAATGTTTGGAGCGTCCGCGCCGCTGGTGGTGTAATGGATGGTGAAATGCCCCCCTGACGAGGTCAACGATGTCGGAGTACCTGACAACGTCGGCAAGGCCAACTGCTTTGCCAGCGCCTTTTGCGTGGAGGACTCCAGCTTGTTCCAGTCCCGGCTGAGACCATGTTTAAGTGGTGTGCCGCAGTGAGGATCGCCCGCCGCGTCCGCAACCGGCAGAAGAACGGCCTTTTCCAGGACAGTGCCAGTGCTTGGCTGCTGCCCGAACGCAGCCAGGTAATGGTCGTCGAGCTGCCCCGCATATCCGGGCAGTGCCAACGCAAAAACTGTAACCGCGGTAATTACCAAACGTATGAAACCGATTCTCATCAAAATACCATCCTTTTTTTGCCCACTTGCAGCGGGATCTGCGTTATTGTTTCTTATCTGTTGCCATTCAACATCCAATGCTGCCGTTTAATGAAAACAATATACACCCGTAAAATCAGACCAATTATGGATTAAATGTGGATTTTTGTAAATCGGCTTTCGACTTTAATTAACATTAGCAACGATGCGCGACTCACGTAACGCCGTAACATACTGATCTAACGTATTGTTTGAAGAAAGATAAATCGGATTTGGCTTAAGAATACCTGACCACCAGCTGCCATCCGCGCAAATTCCAAATCTGTCCATCTTATGATATAACGTCATAAATTCATCCGTGAGGCGCTATCCATGAACCTGTCGATATTACGAGCACTCCCCGCCATTTTGTTACTGTTCCTGACTCTGCCGTTGACCGCCTGTGTTTCCACCACCAGAAGCCTCTATCGCGGCGAGATGGAACTGGTCTCTATTTCTGGTGACGCCTGTCCGGATAAGGGCAAGGCCGACAGTCATGTCCCCTTGGAATTAGTACTGGAACAGAGTTCCCACGGCGCTCATCCGATTAACGGCTATTTCAATGGCCCCGAAATTCAGACCGGGCATTTTTTCGGCAATGACTTCAATCGGCTTCTGGTAGTCTATCCGGATGAGACAGGCATCATTGCGCCAAACCACAATCTCGCTCTCACCCCCACTCCGGACGGCATAAATGGTGAATTACGTGAAAAACCGCCGCTTAATTCGTCAGGTTGTTATTTTGAAAAGGCGACCCTTACGCTGAAAAGCGTCGCAACCAACGGCGAACCCAGCAGAGCGTTTGAACGCCAACAGAAACTGTTCGGCGCCGAAGAGTATGACAATCAGGGACATGCGTTGTTGAAGGCCAATAATCCCGAAGAAGCTATACGCAATTTCACCGAGAGCCTCAAGCTGCGTAACGAGGCAAGCCAAAACGATCAGAACAGGGCATATTATGCTCTTCCGGTTGCCATTGCCCATGTGATGGCCGGTCGGGAAGGTGCAGCTGTTTCATTAATGCGCGAAGAGTTCACCGGAAAGACGTATTCCGGCATTGATATTTTGAACCTTCGTATGAGTGTCAGCGCCGCTCTTTGCGCCTACGCTAATGATGCCGGTGACGCGCGCCAGGAAGCTTCTGAAAAACTCATGGATGCAGTGGCAAGGGAACTTGGCGGACTCGACGGAGTTGGCACCGTATAGTGGACCCCGGATTTCGGACAATAGTTTAAGATGGTAGCCTGCAACAAAAAGGAGCAGGCATTGAGCGAAAAGAATCGTAAAAGTTTCACCAGCCAGTACAAGGCAAAGGTCGCGCTCGAAGCGATCCGAGGC
>CAIYDX010000332.1 GCA_903925005.1 uncultured Geobacteraceae bacterium | reverse complement strand
GCCTCGGATCGCTTCGAGCGCGACCTTTGCCTTGTACTGGCTGGTGAAACTTTTACGATTCTTTTCGCTCAATGCCTGCTCCTTTTTGTTGCAGGCTACCATCTTAAACTATTGTCCGAAATCCGGGGTCCACTATACGGTTTCAAGATTGATAAGTAGTCCACAGTCTCCAACTTAATATTTTAACACTCATATATAAAGGCATTTGATGCCTTGTAATAGAAGAGAGTGGCGAACATGATCGTGATTGATAAATGAATCCAAACAATATGCTCAACTTTTCAGGTGGACCTGGTGCACTGCCAGAGAGCGTGTTGCTTCAAGTTCAAGAATCCATTATCTCAGTACCGGAAGTTGGGTTATCGATTCTTGGCATAAGTCACCGGTCTGACTGGTTTGCTGCGATCGTCAGGGAGCTAGAAACTAATATTTGTAAGCTACTGGGGCTCTCCGACAACTTTCACGTATTGTTTTTGCAAGGTGGTGCTACGCAACAATTTTCAATGGTTCCGATGGCACTGCTTCGAGGGAAAACAAGGCCGGCAGAATACGTACATACAGGCTATTGGAGCGGCAAAGCTCTTCCTGAAGCAAGGAGAGAAGGGCCGGGTCGAGTAGTTTGGAGCGGTGAAAACACTGGATACAGAAGTTTACCCAATGATAACGAACTATCGTTTTCTCCCGATGCACCGTATATCCACTATGTTTCGAATAAACAGTTGAAGGGCTACAGTTTCATCGGTTCTTGGGCCGAGAGGATGTACCTCGTGTTTGCGACATGTCTTCCGATTTCCTATCCATGCCATGTGAAGCAGATCGGTTTTCCTTGATCTATGCTCATGCCTAGAAAAATATCGGTCCGGCAGGAGTTACAGTTGTAATAATGCGTGATGATTTACTAAGAGGCCTCCATGAGGATCTTCCCTCTTTTTTAGATTATCGCATCCAAAATGAAGCCCATTCTAATTTTAACACCCCACCTGTTTTTGCTATCTATGTCACCTTACTCGTGACACACTGGCTGATAAATGAAATTGGCGGTTTATCGCATATGCATGAGAGAAACCTTAATAAAGCTGAACTCATTTACGGCCTCCTCGATAGGAGCGATACTTTTTATCGCGGCAGAGCCGAATTACTAGACCGTTCAATGATGAATGTGGTGTTCAATATGGCGACCCCGGAAATGGAAACGCAATTCCTTAAAGAAGCACTTGCCGCTGTTTTTTTTGGTCTTTCAGGCCATCGCACTATCGGCGGTATTCGAGCATCGATTTATGATGCCGTAACGGTTCCCGCTGCCGAAAAACTGGTTGATTTTATGGAGGATTACTGGTTCAGGCATACTGGCGGAACGCACGCCTCAAGAACATACTATGTGTGATATTGCAACTAGAACCGACCAAGAAGGCGTCCTACGACCGGACAGTATGGTCAATGAAATTGGCGTTAGCATCGAACGATGGGTTGAGTTTGAGGAAATGAAGGCTCGTGCCGTGACAACAAACTATCATGGACTAAATATAGGTTGGTTAACAATATTACCAGAGGTAAGATGGAACCACCAGCCACGCTGATCAATGAGATTACGGAACTGTTTAACGCCGGGCAGTGGGATATGTTGGTACCCCAAGCCCGCGCCGTGACGATGCGTTATCCAAAACAAATAGTTGGCTGGAAAGCCTTGGGTGAGGCCCTTTTGAAATCGGGCAAGTGGTTGGAAGCTATGGATGTCCTTTCCCAAGTCATAAAACTCTCGCCAAATGATACCAACGCGCACAATGACCTTGGATTTGCCTTCTACAACCTTGGGATGGAGAAAGAGGCCGAAGCCAGTTATCGTCATGCTTTGGAATTGAATCCCCTCTTCGTTAAATCTCACGACAAGCTTGCCGCACTTCTTATCGAGCAGGGACGACTTGCCGAGGCTGCGGTAAATCTACAACGGTCTCTGGAAATCAATCCAGATTCCTATTTTATTCAGTATTGTCTGGGAAGCTTAATATACAGCACGGGTGGTAACTATAACGAAGCCATAACCTGCCTTGAACGTTCGATTACTCTTAATCCTTATTGTGCCAACTCCTATAATATACTGGGAGGCGTTTTGCTTAGCATTGGACAAGTTGCCAAGTCCAAGGCAATGCTACGCTATGCTCAGGAATTGTGCCCACTGCTGACTTGGCCCGCCAAGAAAGAAAAAGCCGATTTCTCAGTGGTGCTTTTGTATGCTCCAGGTGGTTATGGCTGTACTCCGATTAACTATCTGATTAGTGGAGCACCTTATGATTGTCATTTCTACTGCGTGATACCTGATACGCAACCGTCTCTAGATGTCCTACAGGCCAAAGCCGATGTGGTGATTAATTTGGTTGCCGATGCAGACAATGGCAAAGACGTACTGCTGGTTGCGCAGGCTCTTGTTGATTGCCTTAGCCGTCCCACATTCAACCATCCATGCCTGATAATGGATACGGGTCGCGAAACTATTGCATGTCGTCTAGCTGATATTTCCTTCTGCCGAGTTCCCAGGACTATTTGCTTTGCTGGCTCGCATCTGCTTGAGGCGGCTAAAAGCATGGGCATTGATGGATTTATTCTGCCGCTTTTAGTAAGAATAACTGGCACTCACGGAGGAGACGACTTTGAAAAGTTTGCTGATTTCAATGCGATCGCAGATTTTGTCTCCAAACGTCCTGAGGCTGACTACTACGTGACGGAGTACGTAGACTATCGTTCAGCCGATGGTTTTTTTCGCAAGTACCGATGGATCTGTATTGATGGCGAACTCCTACCATATCACCTTGCCATACACGATGACTGGAAGGTACACCATTTTCGTACCGACATGACTAATCAAAGGTGGATGCGTCTTGAGGAGGAACATTTTCTAAAATATCCGCATCTGGTGTTCAATGAATCATGCCAAGCTGCATTACGGGCAGTGTTTGCCGCAACAAAACTTGATTACTGCGGCATAGATTGTGCTTTCGATTGCAATGGCGAGATATTGATATTTGAGGCCAATGCAGCAATGCTTGTCCATGATGAGCAAGACAATATATTTACATACAAGACCCCTTATATTGCCAGGATTAAGGATGCCTTTAATGCCAAAATGACTCGGTTGGCAACAGATGGAAACCGCGCATAGTTGGTTGCTTTGCGGGCGCGTAACTTACTCTGCACTAATAGTAAGATCTTGGGTGTGATTTCGCTCAGATCAGACAGGGAATAAGTTCCAAACATTTTAATGGAGCGAATGATGACTTTTAGTGACATAAAGCATTTTTATACTATAGTGGCCATTCTTCTTACAGTCACCGTTCCCAGTGTGGCAAGAGCTGTGGATCTTATTGTTGAACACAATCCACCTTCCGATTCTACCCATTATTCCACCATTCAAGCTGCAATCAATTATGCTTCCAATGTTTTGGCTGCCGCTTCCACAAGTACGACCAGCTTTCGAATCCTGGTTCAGGCGGACCCCACCCCTTATTCTGAACCATTTACGCCAATCAGCAACGTGCCGATTATCGGGAATAGTACATTTGGAACCTTTCTTTCCGGGACGGGAACGCTTGCCAGCTTGAATGGCGTATCATCGGTTACTATCCGTAATTTTACTTTTAAAAATGCCGGTGTCGCGATATCCGTCGTAAATAGTCCGGGTACAAACATAACCAATAACGTATTCAATTTGGGATCATCTGGCACTGCCATTCAGGTGCTGAATTCTTCCGCAATAAATGCCACTTCGCCATCTATTATTAATAACACTTTTTATAACAATGGCACCGCCATCTCTACCAATGCGGATATTCCGATTATCAATAACATATTCTCCTCGAATGCGAATGCCATTTCAACTACTGCAACTATGACTCAAATTACATACGATGATTTTTATAATAATGGTAACATTGGAATCGCCATCGCAACTGGTCAGTTTGGTACTGCAGACCCTCTTTTTGTGAATCCGGCAGGTGGTGACTTCCATTTGCAATCAGGGTCGCCTTGTGTGAATTCCGGAAACCCCAGTTATACCAATTCATTCAATACCGGCTCTGATATGGGGGCTTACGGTGGTCAATTCAGCGACATCGTTCTGCCCGTGGTGACTGGTCTGACAGCTACTCTGGCAGCTACAGCAACATCTGCCACTATTACGCTTAATTGGAATGCGACCAGCGATACTCAGGTGAAAGCGTATCGTGTCTATTACGGGGCCGCATCCGGAATTTACAATGGGACACAAGCCACGGAGGGTTCATCGCCATTGACGGTGCCGGTATCGGCTACCAGCGAAACATTGAGCGGGCTTTCCGTTGCCGGGCCAGCAGTACCGTTGGCTCCAACTTTTATCTCGACCGCACCCCTTAATCAGGCATTATTACTTTCCTGGACAACTGTTCCTAGTGCGACGGGATACCGGATTTACTACAGCACATCCAGTTTCAGTATGTCTTCTCTCCCGACTACATTTATCGACGTAAGTGGCGGCACCGTTTCGTCATATCAGCTTTCCGGTCTGATCAATGGTACTAATTATTTCGTGGCAATATCCGCCTTGGCTCAGACTACATATTATGCTACGGTAACCACGGTTCTCGATACCACTATTGCTTCTAACCCAGGAAGTGCCAACGAGAGCTCGTATTCACAGGAAATAAATCAGCCTGTCGGCTCGCAGCAGGTAAGCACAATTTCCAATATTCTCAGTGATTTTCCAGAAACCATTTCTCCGTATCCCAACCTGAAAAACGGTGGGTGCTTCATTGCCACAGCAGCGTACGGGTTTTACTCGGCACCGCAGGTCCAGGCACTGCGTGACTTCAGGGATCGCTATCTTCTCACCAATGCGCCTGGCAGAGCTTTTGTATCCTTGTATTACCATTACGGCCCACACTGGGCTCAAATCATCACTACTCATCCTTTCCTCAAACCATTGGTCCGGATCGCATTATTCCCTCTGGTATGCAGTTTGTTTTTGCTAAAAGACCCTTATACCGCTATCAAGATGTGTGTACTTATCTTTGTACTACTAACTCCAATTATTATCATCTTGAGGAAAGAACTACAGTTTGTGGGATGCTCACGGTGAAGAAGTTACTCCTTTCATTGGCTCTCATTATATTACCGGTTGTTTCTCTTGCTGATGAAGAAAATGCAAACAGAGTGCATTGGTCGTTAGAACTTAAAGGTGGTGCGAATTTTCCAGCCGCACCAAACTGGCAGGATTTTTATGGTAAAAGCTCCACATCTGAATTTGGTAGTTCTTTAGCATACAAGGTTATTCGGCAGATAGAGGTCGGAATCGAAGGTACTTATCTGAGTGCTAATGGGAATGGACAGGCACTGCTGCATGGCGGCCAACCAGCGCAGGCAAGTCAAGTAAGCTATGAACTCATACCACTTAATGTTTTTGTCCTCGCTCGTGGAGTTATAAGCGAAGATCAGCTATTGGTGCCTTATTTAGGAGGTGGATGGACCAGAATGTTTTACCGGGAAGAGGTAAATGGGCAGAATATGACAGTGCGTGGTTCAACAGACGGCTATCATGTCAGAGGTGGAGTCCAGTTGCTGTTGGATACCATTGATCCATGTTCAGCAAAAAATCTGTATGACGAATTCAAAGTGTACCATACCTATTTCTTCACTGAAGCAAAATATACCCATGCTGTAGCCGGTACAAACCCATCAGGTACCGTCAACCTTGGTGGCATCAGCTATCTTGGTGGTTTACTCTTTGAATTTTGAGCATCTATATTCTTCTCGGATTATTAACCTCTACCGGAAGAAGCGCTACCGTCAAATTACTTTTTAGTGAATACGTACGGTAAAAAGCTAAAGCCGATAGCTAAGTCAAAGCATGATTATTCACTTCCATTTCGTTATCAAAAAAGACCCAAGAAAAACGACATCAGGAAAAATTGTATGTACAGTAAAAGACTATCAGTTATTATCGCAGTGGCAATGCTTGTATCAGTTGCCAGTAGCGCCTGTGCCGGCGGAATTAATGTTAACCTGGATGTAGTTGTTCCGGCTCGTCCGACCCCGACTCCGCAAGTTATCGTTGTCGCACCTGCTCCGCCGCCGAGTTATGTTGCCCCTCCTCCTGGCTACGCACCTCCTCCGCAGATCGTTGTCTCTCAGCCAGCACAGGTTGTTCTTCCGGCACAACCGCCGCAGTTTACTTATGTTCCGGAACTTGGCTATTACGTTGCCACAGGCGTGCCTTATGACATGATCTATGTTGGCAAAGATTATTATTATCACTCCAACGGCTACTGGTACCGTGCAAGCCGCTATGGTGAGCCATGGGCTTATGTAGCCGCTAATCACCTGCCGCAGCTAATGGTCCGGCACAGCTTCCTTGAATACCGTTCTCGGCATGAGAGGGATTTTCGTCGGCCAGAACTCAGGTACGAAGAGAGAAGGGAAGAGCGAAGAGACGAGAGACGTGACGAATTTAGAAGGTGAGACAGCTACCGCAACTCATGGGGAAGATAAGCCCACGCTATGTTCCGGTTTCTGATATCAGTGATAGAAGGTTTCTTCGGGTTATTTGCACCCCGAAGGCCCTTTACAGCCCATGCGTGCGAACGGATGCGAGAACGCCGGATCAGTGAAGCGGATATTGATCTGGTGATCGCCCACGGGAAAAGAGAAGTATCAAAGGTTGCGGTCAGGTATTCAATCGGGAAAATAGAAGCTCGTCTGCATGGTGAGAAGCTAAAAGCGATGCCGTGGTGTTGTGGTGGTCTGTGCGAAGGACAGCGGTGTGGTGATAACCGCATTTCGAAGAGAGTAGGGTGATCTTAAACAAACGACAGAAATGTTTCATAGGATCTGAACAATGGAACGCCCAAATACGGCCTCCAAATTTGGCGTATGAAGGGTATTTTTGTTTAAGGGCATGGTTGGGGAACAGCCCTGTAGACTTTCGAACTGTGGACCAACTTTTCTCATGCGCTTGTATGGGCTCGGGATGTCTTCATCCCATGTTTTTTGAGCCAGTTATGGAGATTCGCTTCCGTAGTATTATTTATCCTCCATATCCTGTACATGCAGGGATTTGAATACAAGTAATTATTACACGATCTGAATGCCACTATGCTAAATAAAGGCTATATTCAGACTTTCGTCTTTTGTGCAAAGCCGAATATCTGCCAGCAAAGAGG
>CAIYDX010000331.1 GCA_903925005.1 uncultured Geobacteraceae bacterium | reverse complement strand
TGCAGCATATAGACGCCTTAGCCGTTCATCAAGTGCCCACTCAAGATTCTGATAACGCTCTTTGATTGCTGATTCAATATCCATGTTCCAAAACTACCACAAAGAACATAAATAGTCATGTAATTATTTTACAGCTCCTAAGGCGGCCCAACTCAGGATTAACTCCACTGAAATTATCTGCCAGGGTGTCCGTCTTGCCCGCGATCTGGTATCGCATCCGGGCAACGTTGTGACCCCCGGCTATCTGGCCGATTCGGCAAATGAATTGGCCGTTAATCACGGCCTGGAGTGCCGTGTCTACGAGCAGGCCGAAATGGAGAAGTTGGGGATGAACGCTCTTGTGGGAGTGGGCAAGGGTGCGGCTGAACCACCGCGGCTGATTGTGTTAGAGTACCACGGCGCAAATACCAAAGGACGCCCAGTGGTGCTGGTCGGTAAGGGACTCACCTTTGATTCTGGTGGCATCTCTATCAAGCCGGGAGCAGGTATGGAGGAGATGAAGACCGATATGGCCGGCGGTGCGGCAGTGCTGGGTACCATGGACGCTGCAGCCAGACTGAAATTGCCTATTAATCTGATTGGAATAATTCCCACCGCTGAGAATATGCCTGACGGCAAGGCATTTAAACCTGGTGACGTTCTCACTTCCATGTCTGGTACCACCATAGAGATTACCAATACCGATGCTGAAGGGCGTCTCATTCTATGCGACGCTCTGCATTTTGCTCTAAAATTCAAGCCGTCTGTTATGATTGACCTGGCTACACTGACCGGTGCCTGTGTCGTTGCGCTTGGGCATGAAGCCAGCGGGCTAATGGGTAACAATCAGCGACTTGTGGATGCCCTAAAGGGATCTGGGGAGCGGTGCGGAGAGCGGCTTTGGCCGCTGCCACTTTGGGACGAGTACGGAGAGGTCATGAAGAGCGACATTGCTGACCTGAAGAATGCTGGTAGCAGGGATGGAGGCAGTATCACCGCCGGATGGTTCCTAAAACAATTCGTCGGCAAAACCGCTTGGGCACATTTGGACATCGCCGGCACCGCTTGGGGGGACAAGGCTCGGCCGTACTGTCCCAAAGGGGCTACAGGAGTCGGAGTGCGGCTTTTGATAGAGTTTTTGCAGGGTAGGTAGACGTAGTTTTATTGTCGAATACCAAACGGACTGAAGTGGCTGCGTTTTCAGTCTGTCGTGTTACAGAATGGGATCTGATCAATAAATCGTTAGGTATGCTCAGGTTTCTGTAATTCCCATCCTGGCCCATGGACGGTAATACAGTAAGTAGGACAAGAAGCTTACGCCAACAAGGCTGCTGGATCGGAGAAGCCCGATCAGCATCAACGACCGAAAACGTTTTTCAAGGACCAACCCTTAGTGAGCTACTCACTAAGGAAAACTCAAAAGGCAGCATGCAAACCAAACAAAAGGGGATTGAGAAAAAAAGTGTGCAGATTTAGCTAAATAATTTACTGAACGTTGTCGATAAGATAAGAACGCTAATAATAAGCGTTATCAGAAGCTGGTAAAATGGCTTGAATGGAGAAAAGTCATGGCAGCGATTACCGGAATTAATACAAATATCCAGACACCAGCTGTGGTTGCGCCTCCACAGCCAAATACGACGATAACACCCGCGCCAGCGAATTCACCGCCTCCAAATCCTCCATATACAGTAGAGCTTACCAGTACTGCCCGTGCCAAATCCTTACAACTTCAAGGTCAGACACCTATACAGATTTCAGTTAATATGGGACTTGATATTAAAACAGTTGACAGCTACTTGAACCTAACACCTGCTGCTGCAACTACATTTACACCGCCGGCACCAATAGCGTCGACGACACCGGCACCAACAGCGACAATTACAACCCCAACACCGACAACCCCGACATTGTCACCGCCGTTGACATCGAAACTGACACCGACACTAACAACACCGCCGACGGCAACACCTGCACCAGCACCGACACCACTGACACCACTGACACCAGCAACACCTGGCACACCCGGTACTCCGGGTACTCCGACTTCGGGATCACCAGCGCCGGCTACGATTCCTACGGCACAAGCCAACTTAAATTCATCGGCTCCTTCATCAGCTATGCTACTTCGGCTGTAGTGTGCGGACGGCTTTTTGACGTGATTTGCGCGGGCTATTTAGCTGCGTCAAAAATACTGCCATTGTTCACGAAAGTGACCTTCCCTGTGAATTACAAAAAAAGGGACTCAGATTATTCTCGTAAACACGGGCTTCTTACTTGTATATGTGTCTCCGTATGTAGTAACTATTGATAATATAAGCACTAAATAGTTGTCCCATAATAAACATTATGTCAAGTACAAACAATAAATATAATTTCATAACAATGCTTTTGTATAACTGACGTGCCCAGTATTACTTCAACACATCTCCTG
>CAIYDX010000330.1 GCA_903925005.1 uncultured Geobacteraceae bacterium | reverse complement strand
CCCAAATTAATTTAAAAAACCGGCCTTCCAACCGAGTCCAAATAATCCGACAAACTACGGACTCTTGTCAATCTATTCTGAAAATCAAACCCCCCATCAAGTCAAAATAATCCGGGAACTAACACCCGTACACAGCAATGTTTGATTCTCTCTACTGATATAACTCTTTCCGGCGCACGGATCATTCTCGGTTACGGGCGACGGTGGTCAATAGAGGATCTGTTCAATCAGCTCAAGAATCGCTGGGGATGGAAAGAAACCTGGCAACAGACACGTCAGGTTCTGCATCGTTGGGTACAGATACTTTCCGTCAGTTATGCCATTCCGCAGTTGCTCGTGCTGCTCAATGATGCAAAGGTGACATATCTGGCTTCGTTTGCCCCCTGGCGTCTGAAACAACCGGTTACAGCCGGTAGAATCAGGCAGGGAATGCAACGGTTTTTTAGCCATGTCAACATTCGGGCTCTGTGGAACCCGAAGTCCGGTAAATTCGGGCCGCAAAAATGGCCATTTGAGGATGAATGTCATCACAAAATGGTCAAGGCCGCATAGATTCGCCTTGATCAACAATCAAATAAGTTGCCTCCTACTCGGACAAGAAACCGGTGCTGGGAGACGAGTATCTAAAGTCCAGAATAAGACTACGTGTTGGGTATAATAAGACTACGTAAAAATACGGAGAAATTTTGATATGAAAAAAATATTTTATCCTGTTATTTTGTTCGTGATCGCAATCGTTATAATTGGTACTGGCGCTGCAATTGGTCATATGGCAATTAGTAAAATAGTCCAGATCTTCAGCCTTCAGCATTGGATCATGATCTCAATTGTGGCATTTGCTGCTGTGTATCTTAGTATGAGGAGAGTTCTTTCTGAAACGGATGAAGAACCTTGTATAGCGGACGAAGAGCCTTGCAAAGATGAAAGCGAATCTTAAAATAGTACTTGCAGGATGAACTTCTAATCTTTATGGATTTTTTCGGTTATACCTACAGTATCTTTCTATTTCTACGACAGATGGAAGGGAGAAAAATCATGTGTGGAGTCTTCAGCAGATGCACGGACTTCCAGAAGGTGCAATATTAAAGATAGTCTAACGCTAGCTATTAGTTGTTTGTAATAATGTTATGACTCTGGATAATCAGCTCAAGTCTCTCTAGCGCGGTCCTTATCTTCAGTTCCAGAAAACCACTGTTAGTCCTATTCTCAATAATTTCAAGCTCTGACTTAGTAAGCATAGTACTCACAACATGTTTTTCTGAAGTAATATCAAGTCGATAGTCAACGCAAGCTACATTTATACCACCAGAAATTGAAGCATGAGCTGTTCCTATTTGCATCTGTTTGGCTATATTATGGACATATTCGTTTATCATAGGTCCAAGTTCACTATTTACGTAATTTTGATTGTGCTCTGTTTGTTGACTAATTACAGCTCTACGTATTCGGTGAACAAGATCCTCCCCCACTTTCCCCTCATAAATATTAGGCAGGTCTTCGGGGTAAACTTCAATAGAGGTGTCAGCGTCACCAATAGTTATCCGCATAGAATGAGTATTTGTCTTGTCATCAAATTCTAATGATGCTTGAGACATCTTAAATCCAGATTTATTGTCGAAGTCATAGAAGTATGTTTTCATAATAGCTCCCTTGATGTGAAACTATACTGTAGATATTTCTAATTAACAAGATAGAATATACCAATATAAAATATCCTCAAGAGAAACTGTTACCTCCTGAATCTGCTCATCGGTATAACCTTAACCCTTTAGTCTACAGCTTTATTTCTGTCCTATTTAGTGGACCCTTTGGTCAAGACAATAAT
>CAIYDX010000329.1 GCA_903925005.1 uncultured Geobacteraceae bacterium | reverse complement strand
CAAGCAGTTCCAGGTCCACTTTTCACCTTTTCTGCCTATCTCGGTACAGTAATGCAACCAGAGCCAACAGGTTGGGTTGGCGGTCTGATATGTCTCGGAGCCATATTTCTTCCGTCTTTCTTGCTAATTTCGGGAATACTTGTAAATCGGCTTCGAAATATGACCCAGGATCGGCGTCATGGCTGACCCACCCTGTCTATAAATATATTGCACAATCGGTAACTTAAAACATTGGACGGGTCACGCTTCGACGCCGATAGTGGGTCAAAACAGGAATCTGATTCACAAGATTTATCACAATAGGGAATTGGATAGGTTCTTGCACTGTTCTTAACTAATTGTATTATTGTCTCTTATAGAGTTTTTTTAGTTACTCTATATCCCAAATGGTCGTGACTTTGACAGAATGTCAAATAGTTGACGCAGAAGCATGTCATTTTATATTCCATTTTGAGGCAATCTTTCTTACTTAATGAGATAGAGGAGGTGAGAATTCAGAATGTGCCGTGGTGTAATACTGGCTCATTCACTAATCAGAAAGAACCAGCCCGTATTATAAAATTAAGTACGTGCGTAAATGTTCATTTTATGAAAGGAGAAGCATTATGTCGATATCAAGTATAGCTTCAAGCAGCGTATACCAAAGCAGCTACACGAACCCTTTTCAGGCTGTTAAAAAAGATTTCAAAAATATTAACTCAGCACTACAATCTGGCGACTTGAGTGCAGCCCAAACTGCATTTTCCACACTTCAAACTGACACTTCCACAGTAAGCGGCACCAACAATAGCAGTAATCCCATGAGTCAAGACATACAGGGGCTTGGTAGTGCTCTACAATCAGGAAGTCTAACAGATGCTCAACAAGCTTTCTCTAAAATCCAAAGCGATATGAAAGGGCATGGTAAATTTGCAAGGCAACAAATGGAATTGCAGTCTTCATTGTCTTCTGCTTCTGACACTGGAAATACTATTAAACAGGATTTTCAGAACATGAGCGCAGCATTGCAATCAGGGAATTTGACGGATGCACAGAAGGCGTTTGCTACACTTCAACAGGATGTTCCAGCACAGAATAGCCAAAATAATAGCCAATTCAGCAAAGACATTCAAAGTCTTGGGAATGCGCTACAGTCCGGCGATTTAAGTAGTGCGCAACAGGTATTCTCAACCATTCAGGCTAAGATGTCACAGGGACTTCAGAAACAAACTACAAACAGTATCACATCAGCAACAACTAGTTCTAATCCTGTGCAACAGGATTTCCAGAACCTTAGCGCGGCCCTGCAATCTGGGAATGTGTCAGATGCCCAAAAAGCTTTTGCGACTCTTCAACAGGATATAGCTACTGCAAAATCAACTGCTTCCGGTAGCACTGGTGTTGGGCATCACCACCATCACCATTCCGGTTCGTCACAATCAGCAGGTGGGGCTAATTCAGCAGACCTGTTAAGTGCTATAACCGCAAATTCTTCAAACACTTCGAGTACTTCAAATTCATCCACAAGCATGAGCAGCTTGCTTGAGTCTGCAATATCAAATTATATGAAGACCAGCTCAAACAGTAACTTGCAAAGTGGATTATTAAGTAGCTCACTGTTCTCAACGCCTACTTTTGCTTAGGCTTGCTTATTTCCTGTAACAAAAAGGCCGGACCTCTTTGAGGAAGCCTATGAATGCCGACCGACTGAGGCGTTTAAACTTTTTTATGATGTGTATCCACAAATATTACCCAAATTAGCCTAAGACGGTGCGGTACATCTGTGTTAAGGAAATTTTGTCTTGCAATTATATTATCCCCCCGTTCAAAGTATACGAATGGGGGGATTTTTATCACGAAGCTTCATCAATTAATATTATCAGGCTTGAATTGCATCCAGAAGTTCGTGGCATTGGTTACGCAATCAAAGCCAGTTGCTACAGCAGCACCTGCTTCAACAAAATCTAAAACTCCTCCGAATAAAACAATACATAATCCATATTTCGTCCATATTTTCTTGCTACTATCAATCGCTAAAATTGTGTGATGGAATAAATATTGAAAAAACCGACTATTCTTTTAACGGCACTATTTATCTTGATAGGAAATGCATTCTCTTTCGCTTCGGAAGATTATTCTTTTTCTATTGGGTTTTTGTCCTGGTACAACAGATTTAACCCCATATCAAGAGTTAGGGGCATGGATGTTCCGCAAAGTACATTTGCCTTAATGACTGGCCCTACTATCAAAGCACAATACAAGGACGTGTTTCTTGACGTCACCTATCTTCTTTCAAACTGTGATTATAATTTGATCAGCCCTAACACTCTGGTAAATGTGCACCGGGCAGACGCCAATTCGTCTGCAACCAGGAAAGATATTGATATCATAATTGGATATATGCTGACCCCTAAATGGAGTGTAAATATCGGATTTGAGGGAATATATGTTGATGATAATGTTTCTCTCACATCCCCAAGGGCAGTAACGAATGGGAGAAGGTTCGAAAATTACAATATAGGCTTGGTTGGTGTAGGTGCGTATATTCCGCTAAGCGGGAGATTTGTCTGGATTTCAAATGGCGACATTCTCTTGGGAGCGTTCCACAATGATGTTGCATATCCACCAGCCTATAATGCTCTTAATGAGTCTCCATATAATACTGCTGCCTGGGGTGGGAATATTGATACTAGAATTGTTTGCAACTTGCTTAAACATTTGTCGGCAGATGTTGGCGTGAAGATTCAGTATATAAAAGCCGGTAGCGATAATTCGAGTTTTTTTGGACCGGCAATAAGGCTTGATTATAAGTTTTAGGAATTCTACAAATGCAGCGCAGGCCTAGATGTCATTTTTCACGATCATTCACCCACCTGGTTTTCAAACCCATTCACCCAGGCACGGCGTGCTGAATTGGTTCGCTAACGTATCATAGTTTATTCCCGATGGCCCCCTTCTTTTTGCGGT